>NZ_AZSV01000082.1:0-19179 GCF_000582595.1 Pseudomonas sp. BAY1663 | reverse complement strand
CAGCGGCCTGCGGCCAGCGCCGGCGCAGCGCACGCCAGGCGGCATGGGCGGCGCGTTGCATCAGTTCGAAGCCGGGCGTGCCGGCGGCGATCAGGCGCGCATCGAGTTCGCGCACCTGGGCGGCGGTATACAGGGCGACAGGCAGGGCATCGGTCATCGGGGCAGGGATCATCGCGGCGGAATGTCTGGCAGAATTATACGCACCCGCCTACCAAGCCGTCGTACTCTCCGATGTCCAGTGCCGTTCTCGATCCCATCGCCCTCGCCCAGTCCATCAAGGAGTGGGGCCGCGAGCTCGGCTTCCAGCAGGTAGGCATCACCGATGTCGACCTCGGCGAGCACGAGGCGCATCTCGAAGCCTGGCTGGCTGCCGGCTACCAGGGCGAGATGGACTACATGGCGGCGCATGGCAGCAAGCGCTCGCGCCCGGACGAACTGGTGCCCGGCACGCTGCGGGTGATCTCGCTGCGCATGGACTACCTGCCCGGCGACACGCGCATGACGCAGCAGCTGGCCGCGCCGGAGAAGGCCTATGTGTCGCGCTACGCGCTCGGCCGCGACTACCACAAGCTGATCCGCAAGCGCCTGCAGCAACTGGCCGAGCGCATCCAGCAGGTGGTCGGCCCGTTCGGCTTCCGCGCCTTCGTCGACAGTGCGCCGGTGCTGGAAAAGGCCGCCGGTCAGCAGGCCGGGCTCGGCTGGATCGGCAAGAACACCCTGCTGCTCAACCGCAAGGCCGGCAGCTGGTTCTTCCTCGGCGAGCTGTTCGTCGACATCGCCCTGCCGGTCGACGAACCCACCGCGCGCGATCACTGCGGCAGCTGCCACGCCTGCCTGGACGTCTGCCCGACCGAGGCTTTCGTCGGCGAACGGGTGCTGGATGCGCGGCGCTGCATTTCCTACCTGACCATCGAACTGAAAGGGCCGATCCCCGTCGAGCTCCGCTCGAAGATCGGCAACCGCGTATTCGGCTGCGACGACTGCCAGATCGTCTGCCCGTGGAACCGCTTCGCCCGGCCCACCGAGCAGGGCGACTTCCAGCCGCGCCACAGCCTGGACAACGCCGAGCTGGCCACGCTGTTCCGCTGGAGCGAGGAGGAGTTCCTCAGCCGCACCGAGGGCTCGCCGCTGCGCCGCGCCGGCTACGAGCGCTGGCTGCGCAACCTGGCGGTGGGCCTGGGCAACGCGCCGTCGAGCATCCCGGTGCTGGAGGCGCTGCGAGCGCGCCGCGACGATCCCTCGGCGCTGGTGCGCGAGCACGTCGAATGGGCGCTGGCGCAGCACGCCGGCCGCGCACCGGACTGAAGCACTCGGCTAGGGGGCCGGTAGCGCCGCGGCGTCGGGTGCGGCGGCGCTCAGTTGGCGCAGCTCTTCGTCATCCAGCGTCTCCTGCTGCAGCAGGCGCTGGGCGCAGCGTTCCAGCGATTCGCGGCGCGCCTCCAGCAATGCCAGGCTGCGCTGGAAGGTCGACTGCACCAGTTCCTGCACCTCCTCGTCGATCGCCGTGGCGGTACTTTCCGCGTAGTCGTGCTGCGGCTTGAGGCCGAGCATCGCCTCGTTGCCGAGGAACGAATTGGGTTCGCGCTCCAGCGCCATGTGGCCGAGGCGCTTGGACATGCCGTAGCGGGTGACCATGGCGCGGGCGATGTCGGTGACCTTGGCCAGGTCGTCGGCGGCGCCGGTGGACAGGTGGGAGAACACCAGCCATTCCGCGGCGCGCCCGCCGAGCAGCACGGCCATCTTGTTCTCCAGTTCCTCGCGGGTCATCAGGAAGCGGTCCTCGATCGGTCGCTGGATGGTGTAGCCCAGCGCGCCCATGCCGCGCGGGATGATCGAGACCTTGTGCACCGGGTCGACGCCCGGCAGCGCCATGGCCACCAGCGCATGGCCCATCTCGTGGTAGGCGACGATCTCGCGCTCGCGCGGGTTGAGCAGGCGGTTGCGCTTCTCCAGGCCGGCGATGATGCGCTCGATGGCCGCGGTGAAGTCCTCCATCGCCACCGCCTCGGCGTTGCGCCGGGTCGCCAGCAGCGTCGCCTCGTTGACCAGGTTGGCCAGGTCGGCGCCGGTGAAACCGGGCGTCAGCGCGGCGATGGCCTGCGGATCGACGTCGCTGCCGAGCCGGGCCTTCTTCAGGTGCACCGCGAGGATCTGCACCCGGCCGACCTTGTCCGGGCGGTCCACCAGCACCTGGCGGTCGAAGCGGCCGGCGCGCAGCAGCGCCGGGTCGAGGATTTCCGGGCGGTTGGTGGCGGCCAGCAGGACCAGGCCGCTGGAGGTGTCGAAACCGTCCATTTCCACCAGCAGCTGGTTGAGGGTCTGTTCCTTCTCGTCGTGCCCGCCGGACAGCGGCCCGGCGCCGCGCGCACGGCCGAGGGCGTCCAGCTCGTCGATGAAGATGATCGCCGGCGCCTGCGCACGGGCCTGCTCGAACAGGTCGCGGACCCGCGCGGCACCGACGCCGACGAACAGCTCGACGAACTCGGAGCCGGAGATGGAGAAGAACGGCACCTTCGCCTCGCCGGCCACGGCGCGCGCCAGCAGGGTCTTGCCGGTGCCGGGCGGGCCGACCAGCAGCACGCCCTTGGGCATGCGTCCGCCGAGGCGGCCGTAGGTCTGCGGGTCGCGCAGGAATTCGATGATTTCCTTGAGTTCATCCTTGGCCTCGTCGACCCCGGCGACGTCGGCAAAGGTCACCTTCATGTCGGTCTCGACGTAGACCCGCGCCTTGCTCTTGCCGATCTGCATCATCCCGCCGCCGCCCAGGCCACTGCCGATGCGCCTGAGCAGGAACAGCCAGATGCCGAAGAACAGCGCCGCCGGGATGACCCAGGACAGCAGGTCGCGCACCAGCGTGCTCTCCACCTTGCCGGTGTAGCGCACCGGGTACTGCTGCAGATGCTCGGCCAGCTGTGGCTCGACGCGATTGGCGACGAAGCGCCGCTGGCCGCCCGGCAGCGGCTCCTTGAGCGTGCCCTCGATGCGCCGCTCGGTGATCGCCAGCTCGTCGACGCGGCCCTCCTTGAGGTGCTGCTCAAACTCGCTGTAGGGAATCACCGCCACTTCCTGCTGCAGGGACAGCAGGTACTGGATGCCGAGGAACGCCAGGATGGCGATCATCCAGTAGCTCATGTGGAATTGGGCCTGCTCTTTCACCCTTGCTCTCCTTATGCTGGCGACCACGCGCAACGCTGTCGGATGCCGGCATTATGCCTGCCGAAAGGGCCGGCGGCCTGGATACGGATCAGTGCTTTCTAGCTTGAAGCTCAAAAGCATCGCGCCGAGGTCGGGCCTCCCACAGGGTTCGATGTGCCAGGTTGCTTTTGTGGGAGGCCCGACCTCGGGGCGATGCAGGCCGAAGGACTGCCAAAAAGCCTGAGGCCTGAAGCTCAGAACATGACGCCCTTGCGTGACCCCACCGTCAAAGACCACCGCTGACGCCCAGGCTCACGCCCAGCACCGTCGCCAGGGCGAAAGGCAGCAGCAGGGTATCCACGACGGCGCTGGCCGGCAGGTCCAGCGCGGGATGCTTCGGCGCCTCGGCACCGAAGCGCTCGACCGGGCAGCAACCGCCATTGAGGCTGTACCAGTCCAGCCGGGTACCGGAATAGACGATCGGCGCACCGGGCTTGGCCGCATCCAGCGTGCGCAGCGTCGCGCAACCGCCGAGCAGGCTCAGCGTCGTCAGCACCAGCAGCGCCCGACCGATCATCTCAGTCGTCGCTGACGATATGGTGCTCACCCCAGCGCGGCAGCATGTCCTGCGGGATATCGAGCAGATTGAGAATGCGCGCGACGACGAAATCCACCAGGTCGTCGAGGGTCTGCGGCTGGTGATAGAAGCCGGGCGAGGCCGGCAGGATCACCGCGCCGAGGTTCGACAGCTTGAGCATGTTCTCCAGGTGAATGCTCGAATAGGGCGCCTCGCGCGGCACCAGGATCAGTTGGCGGCGCTCCTTGAGGGTGACGTCGGCGGCGCGTTCGATCAGGTTGTTGCAGGCGCCGGTGGCGATCGCCGACAGCGTGCCGGTGGAACAGGGAACGACGACCATGGCCGTCGGCGCGCCGGAACCGGAGGCCGGCGGCGCCAGCCAATCCTCCTTGGCGAACACACGGATCTGCCCCGCCGCCGCGCCGGTATATTCGGACAGGAACGCCTGCATCGCCTGCGGCTTGGCCGGCAACACCACGTCGGTCTCGGTGGCCATCACCAGTTGCGCCGCCTTGGAGATCAGGAAGTGCACCTCGCGGTCCTCCTGGATCAGGCAATCGAGCAGGCGCAGGCCGTATTGCGCGCCGGAGGCGCCGGTCATGGCCAAAGTGATGCGTTCCGGTCCGTTCATTCAATTTGCTCCTGATGCAATCCGCGTGGAAATGCCTGCGGCGATTTCCACCCTACCCGCGTCACCCGTAGGTGGAAAACCGCAAAGCGTTTTCCACCGCCGCAACCCTACGCGTGGAAAAGCCTCCGGCGTTTTCCACCCTACGCCAGGGCCTCGGCCAGTTTGCCGTGCAGGCCACCGAAACCGCCGTTGCTCATGATCACCACCTGGGTACCCGGCGCCGCGTCGGTCTTGACCTTGGCGATGATCGCCTCCAGCGAGTCGCAGACCGTAGTGGCGACCGGCGAGCCGGCCACCGTCGCCGCCAGGTCCCAGCCCAAATTCGGCGGCGCATACCAGATCGCCTGGTCGGCCAGCGCCACCGATTCGGCCAGGCCGTCGCGGTGCGCGCCGAGCTTCATCGAATTGGAACGCGGCTCGATCACAGCGATGATCGGCGTGTCGCCCACGCGCTTGCGCAGCCCGTCGAGGGTGGTGGCGATGGCGGTCGGGTGATGGGCGAAATCGTCGTAGAGGGTCACGCCATTGACCTCGGCGACCTTCTCCATGCGCCGCTTGACGCTCTTGAATGCGCTGAGCGCCTCGGCGCCCTGCTTCGGCAGCACGCCGACATGCCGCGCCGCCGCCAGGGTGGCCAGGGCATTGTCGACGTTGTGCCGGCCGGTCAGCGCCCAGTCCACCACGCCCTGCACGGCACCGTCGAAGATCACCTCGAAGCGCGAGCCGTCGGCGCTGAGCAGGTTGGCCTGCCACTGGCCGCCGTCCCCAGTGGTCTGCACCGGCGTCCAGCAGCCCATGTCGATGACGCGCTTGAGCGCTTCTTCCGACTGGGGATGGATGATCAGCCCTGCCCCGGCACGGTGCGCACCAGATGATGGAACTGCCGCTCGATGGCCGCCAGGTCAGGGAAGATATCCGCGTGATCGAACTCCAGGTTGTTCAGGATCACGGTCCGCGGGCGGTAGTGGACGAACTTGCTGCGTTTGTCGAAGAAGGCGCTGTCGTACTCGTCGGCCTCGACCACGAAGAACGGCGTGCCGCCCAGCCGCGCGGAAATGCCGAAGTTCTGCGGCACCCCGCCAATCAAGAAACCCGGGCTCATGCCGGCATGCTCCAGCACCCAGGCCAGCATGCTGCTGGTGGTGGTCTTGCCATGGGTGCCGGCGGCGGCCAGCACCCAGCGACCCTGCAGCACGTGGTCGGCCAGCCACTGCGGGCCGGAGACGTAGGGCAGGCCCTTGTTCAGCACGTGCTCCACCGCCGGATTGCCGCGCGACAGCGCGTTGCCGATCACCACCAGGTCCGGCACCGGCTCCAGGTGCGCCGGATCGTAGCCCTGCATCAGTTCGATGCCCTGGGCTTCGAGCTGGGTGCTCATCGGCGGGTAGACGTTGGCGTCGGAGCCGGTGACGCGATGGCCGAGTTCCTTGGCGAGCACCGCCAGCGAACCCATGAAGGTGCCGCAGATGCCGAGAATGTGGATATGCATGAGTGACCTCGAAAAGCGCCGCTGTCGAGCCCGCCGGAAGTGCTCCGACCCTCATCGACGGGCTGATGGATTGCGCCGCAGATTAGCACAGCGCACCCGCTACGGCGCCTGCTCCGCCTTGTCCGCGGCGCTGGACGGCCATGGCGGCAGCCCACCGGCGGCGACGCGCCGCACGTCGCTCAGGGAGCCGACCAACGGGCCTTGATCTACGCTGAATCCACAGCAGTCCACCACTATTACAAAATCCGGAGACCCGTCATGCGCTACGCCCATCCCGGCACCGAGGGTGCCAAGGTCAACTTCAAATCCCGCTACGGCAACTACATCAACGGCCAGTTCGTCGAGCCGGTGGGCGGCCAGTACTTCACCAACCTGTCGCCGGTCAACGGCCAGCCGATCGCCGAGTTCCCGCGCTCCGACGCCGCCGACATCGACAAGGCGCTGGACGCCGCCCACGCCGCCGCCGACGCCTGGGGCAAGACCAGCGTGCAGGCACGCTCGCTGATCCTGCTGCAAATCGCCGACCGCATCGAGCAGAACCTCGAACTGCTGGCCATCACCGAGACCTGGGACAACGGCAAGGCCGTGCGCGAAACGCTCAACGCCGACATCCCGCTGGCCGCCGACCACTTCCGCTATTTCGCCGGTTGCATCCGCGCCCAGGAAGGCACCGCCGCCGAGATCGACGAGCACACCGCGGCCTACCACTTCCATGAACCGCTGGGCGTGGTCGGGCAGATCATCCCGTGGAACTTCCCGATCCTGATGGCCGCCTGGAAGCTCGCCCCGGCGCTGGCCGCCGGCAACTGCGTGGTGCTCAAACCGGCCGAGCAGACCCCGCTGGGCATCAACGTGCTGCTCGAATGCATCGGCGACCTGCTGCCGCCGGGCGTGCTCAACGTGGTGCACGGCTATGGCCGCGAAGCCGGCGAAGCGCTGGCCTCGAGCAAGCGCATCGCCAAGATCGCCTTCACCGGCTCCACCCCGGTGGGCTCGCACATCATGAAACGCGCTGCCGAGAGCATCATCCCGAGCACCGTGGAGCTGGGCGGCAAGAGCCCGAACATCTATTTCGAGGACATCATGCAGGCCGAACCGGCCTTCATCGAGAAGGCCGCCGAAGGGCTGGTGCTGGGTTTCTTCAACCAGGGCGAGGTGTGCACCTGCCCGTCGCGGGCGCTGGTGCAGGAGTCGATCTACGCCCCGTTCATGGAAGCGGTGATGGCCAAGGTCGCGCAGATCAAGCGCGGCGACCCGCTGGACACCGACACCATGGTCGGCGCCCAGGCCAGCCAGCAGCAGTTTGACAAGATCATGTCCTACCTGGAGATCGCCCGCGAGGAAGGCGCCGAGGTGCTCACCGGCGGCGCCGCCGAGGCGCTCGAAGGCTCGCTGGCGACCGGCTATTACATCCAGCCGACGCTGCTCAAGGGCACCAACAAGATGCGCGTGTTCCAGGAGGAGATCTTCGGCCCGGTGATCGGCGTCACCACCTTCAAGGACGAGGCCGAGGCGCTGGCCATCGCCAACGACACCGAGTACGGCCTCGGCGCCGGCGTCTGGACCCGCGACATCAACCGCGCCTACCGCATGGGCCGCGGCATCAAGGCCGGCCGGGTGTGGACCAACTGCTACCACCTGTACCCGGCGCACGCGGCGTTCGGCGGCTACAAGAAGTCCGGCGTCGGCCGCGAGACGCACAAGATGATCCTCGACCACTACCAGCAGACCAAGAACCTGCTGGTCAGCTACGACATCAATCCATTGGGCTTCTTCTAGGCCACGGCGAAACGTAGGAGCCGGCT
Source organism: Pseudomonas sp. BAY1663 (assembly GCF_000582595.1). NCBI lineage: Bacteria > Pseudomonadati > Pseudomonadota > Gammaproteobacteria > Pseudomonadales > Pseudomonadaceae > Pseudomonas > Pseudomonas sp. BAY1663. The sequence goes on along the minus strand of NZ_AZSV01000082.1, from coordinate 11,542 downwards.
TGCTGGCGATCAGCGATACCGAGCCGCCATGATCGCCGGCAAGGACTCGGCGTCCCCCCCGGCCCCTACAGGCCCAGTGATGCCGCTCGAACCAGACGCCACGTGGCATCGCTGTGGTGCCGGTCGGGCACATGCGGCGCCGCGCTGGTGCAGCGCTCCTCGCCTCGGCAGGGCCGCCCCGCAAACGACGCCAGGAGAACGCAGGGCACAGGCTTTGCTTGGGCAATCCGTACTGTATCGACGGAGATCGCGATGGCCGGCTTTACCCATGGTGTCGGCGGCACCACCTGGCGCTTCGACAGCCTGCGCGAACTGCTGGCCAAGGCCAGCCCGGCGCGTTCCGGCGACTGCCTGGCCGGTATCGCCGCCGGCAGCGATGCCGAGCGCGTCGCGGCGCAGATGTGCCTGGCCGAGGTGCCGCTCAGGCGCTTTCTCGACGAGGCGCTGATCCCCTACGAAAGCGACGAGGTGACCCGCCTGATCATCGACGGCCACGACGCGGCCGCCTTCGCCCCGGTCGCCCACCTCACCGTCGGCGATTTCCGCGACTGGCTGCTCGGCGACGCGGCGGACGAAACCACGCTGGCCGCCCTGGCACCGGGACTGACGCCGGAAATGGTCGCCGCGGTCTCCAAGCTGATGCGCGTGCAGGACCTGATCCTGGTGGCGCAGAAGGTCCGCGTGGTCACGCGCTTTCGCAACACCATCGGCCTGCGCGGGCGGATGTCCACCCGCCTGCAGCCCAACCACCCCACCGACGACGGCGCCGGCATCGCCGCGAGCATCCTCGACGGCCTGCTCTACGGCAACGGCGACGCGGTGATCGGCATCAACCCGGCCACCGACAACACCCAGGGCATCTGCGAGCTTTTGAAGATGCTCGACGCCATCATCCAGCGCTACGAAATTCCGACCCAGGCCTGCATCCTCACCCACGTCACCACCTCCATCGCGGCCATCGAGCGCGGCGCGCCCGTGGACCTGGTGTTCCAGTCCATCGCCGGCAGCGAGGCGGCCAACGCCAGCTTCGGCATCAGCCTGGCGACCCTGCAGGAAGGCTACGCGGCCGGCCTGTCGCAAAAGCGCGGCAGCCTGGGCGACAACCTGATGTACTTCGAGACCGGCCAGGGCAGTGCGCTCTCGGCCAACGCCCACCACGGCGTCGACCAGCAGACCTGCGAGGCCCGCGCCTATGCGGTGGCCCGTCAGTTCAAACCGCTGCTGGTGAATACAGTGGTCGGCTTCATCGGCCCGGAGTACCTCTACGACGGCAAGCAGCTCATCCGCGCCGGGCTGGAGGACCACTTCTGCGGCAAGCTGCTCGGCGTGCCCATGGGTTGCGACATCTGCTACACCAACCACGCCGAAGCCGACCAGGACGACATGGACATGCTGCTGACCCTGCTCGGCACGGCCGGCATCAACTTCATCATGGGCATCCCCGGTTCCGACGACGTGATGCTCAACTACCAGACCACCTCCTTCCACGACGCGCTCTATGCCCGCCAGGTGCTGGGCCTGCGGCCGGCGCCGGAATTCGAGGAATGGCTGGCGAAGATGGACATCCTGCGCCAGGACGGCAACCGCCTGCGGCTCGGCCGGGAACTGCCCGAACCCTTCCGCCGGGCGCTGGAGCGGCTGGCGTGACGAGCCGGACCGCAAGGACCACAATTCGCGCCAACCGCTCAATCGGTGGAAAACGCTGCGCGATTTTCCACCCTACGCCGGCGCACCTCACCGCAGCCGTAGGGTGGAAAACGACCGCAGGTCTTTTCCACGCGTCTCGCCGTGATACCTGAAAACGAGGTAGCCATGTCCGACCGCTCCCCCGCCACCGAAAACCCCTGGCAGCATTTGCGCCAGCTCACCCCGGCGCGCATCGCCCTCGGCCGCGCCGGCACCAGCCTGCCCACCGCGGCGCAGCTGGATTTCCAGTTCGCCCATGCCCAGGCGCGCGACGCCGTGCACCTGCCGCTCGACTGCGCGGCGCTGGCCGGCGAACTGCAACGGCACGACCTGGAATATCTGCACCTGCACAGCGCCGCCGCCGACCGGCAGACCTATCTGCAGCGCCCGGACCTCGGCCGGCGCCTGGATGCGGCCAGCGCCACGGCGCTCGACGCGCGTGCCGGCGAGGGCTGCGATCTCGCCCTGGTGATCGCCGACGGCCTGTCCGCCCTCGCCGTGCAGCGCCATGCCTTGCCGATGGCCCTGAAGATCGCCGAGCACTGCCGCACCGAGGGCTGGTCGCTCGGCCCGATCGCCCTCGTCGAGCAGGGCCGGGTCGCCGTCGCCGACGAGATCGGCCAGCGCCTGCGGGCGCGCATGGTAGTGATCCTGCTCGGCGAGCGCCCCGGGCTCAGCTCGCCGGACAGCCTCGGCCTGTACTTCACCTGGGCGCCGCGGGTCGGCCGCCACGATGCGCAACGCAACTGCATCTCCAATATCCGCCCCGAAGGCCTGAGCTACAACCTGGCCGCCCACCGCCTGCTCTACCTGATGCGCGAAGCCTGCCGCCGCCAGCTCTCCGGCGTGCAACTCAAGGACGAGGCCGAGCTGCCGACGCTGGAGGGCGCGCCCGGCGCCGGCAACTTCCTGCTCGGCTGAGCCGCTTCAGGCCGTGGCTAGCATGCGGGCTCACGCCGAGCGCGCCGCTCCGCACATCGCTCTGCGAAGACCTGCCAGCCCGCCCACGGCGGTAGGCTCGTGGCGGCACGCCCTACGCGTCCGGCAGCACCAGCACCGCCTCGATCTCGAACAGCATGCCGTCCAGCGCCAGGAGCGGCACCGGGATCAGCGTGCAGGCCGGCTTGGGTTGCGCCCCCAGCGCGCGCACCAGCTCCTCGCCGAATACCTGCAGGCGCGCCTCGCTATGGTCGACGACGAGCACGGCGAGCTTGGCGATGCGGTCCGGCGTGCCGCCCACCGCTTCGATGGCAATGCACAGGTTGGCCAGGGCCTGGCGCACCTGCTCGCGGAAATCGGTGGACAGGCGGCCATCGGCGGTTTCGCCGCCCTGCCCGGCGATAAAGGCGATCCGCGCGCCGGGCGGCAACAGGGCCACGTGGGAATAGCCGTTGGGCGCCGGGTCGTAGAGCCCCGGTGGATTGAGCAATGTCAGGCCGCTGCGGCCCGCGAGCGAGTTCATGGCGTGCTCCTATCGATCGTTGTTGCGCAGGTCGGCGAAACGTTCCAGCGCGTGGCCCAGTGCCGTATCGAGATCGCCGGACCGGTACTGCCCCGGTTCGCGGCCGAAGGCAATGTTGAGCCGGTTCCAGCCGTTGATGACGATGATGGCGAAGGTCAGCCGAGTAATCGCGCGAGGCGAGAAATGCGCGGCCAGTTCACCGTAGCAACGGTCGAGGGTTTCGCCAGCCGGCAGTCGGGTGAGCGCCTCGGTCCAGGCCAGCGCCGCCCGCTCGGCCGGGCTGTAGACGTTGGCCTCGCGCCAGGCCGGCAGCAGATGCAGGCGCGGCAGCGGCGTATCCAGCGCCAGCAGGTCCTTGCTGTGCATGTCGACGCAATAGGCACAGCCATTGAGCTGCGAGGCGCGCAGCTCCATCAGCGCCAGCAGCTGCGGCTCCAGGTCGGATTCGCGCAGGTAGCCGCTGATGGCCGTCAGCGCCTGCAGCGGCAGTGGGTCGGCATGCTTGAGGTAATCGAGTCGAAGGGTCATGGCGTACTCCAGCGTATGTCGGAAGCGACACGACCAGGACGCAGCCCGGAGGCAATCTGTGACAGCGCGCCTCTTCCGCCGGCGGGCTGTCACAGCGCGCCGCGCCGCTGCGTCCATACTGGACGCACAAGACGAGGAACCACCGTGCAAGACAAGGCCGATTTCTATCAAAGGCTGCGCCCCAGGCTGCTGGGCCTGGCGTACCGCCTGCTGGGCAGCCGGGTCGATGCCGAAGACCTGCTGCAGGACGCCTGGTTCAAGTGGAGCGAGGCCGACCCGGCAACGATTCGTGATGCCGAGGCCTGGCTGGTCACCGTGGTGACCCGGCAGGGCATCGATCAGCTGCGCCAGCGCCGCGCCCGCCGCGAAGACTATTTCGGCCCCTGGTTGCCCGAACCGCTGCTGGGGCTGGGCGACAACGAGGCCGAGCGATTGCTCGACCGGCATGGCGACCTCTCCATGGCCTTCATGGTCGCGCTGGAGCGGCTGGCGCCCGAGGAGCGCGCGGCCCTGCTGTTGCGCGAGGTGTTCGACTGCAGCCATGACGACATCGCCGAGGTGCTGGGCAAGAGTACGGTGGCCAGCCGGCAGATCGTCAGCCGGGCGCGCAAGCGGGTGCGCGACGAGCAGCCGCGTTTCAGCGTCGACCACCAGGCCCACCGGCGGCTGGTCGAGCGATTCGCCGAGGCCCTGCTCGGGCAGGACAGCGACGCCTTCGTCAGCCTGCTGGCCGAGGAAGTGAACTGGATCGCCGATGGCGGTGGCCGGACCACCGCCGCCTCCAAGGTGGTGCGTGGCATCCGCGCCGCCACACGCCTGGCCAACGGCATCGCCCGACGCGCCGCCGGCCAGTGGAGCGCCCACATCGAAAGCATCAACGGCGAACCCGGCGTCGTCGTGCGTTGCGGCACGCAGATCCGCGCCGCGATGACGCTGGTCAGCGACGGCCAGCGCATCCTGCGCATCTATTCGGTGGTCAACCCGGACAAGCTGGGGCCGGCGGCACGGCAACCGGCGTACTGACTTGTCGCCCGCCGGCCGCGCGCTTAATGTGGTCGCCCTTCCGGCAGGACCTCGTCCATGTGGTCATTACGCGCCTGGCAGCGCAAACGCATCCTCGCCCGCAACCCGGTCGACGCCGACCTGTGGCAGCGGGTGCTCGACAGCCTGCCGATCCTCGATGGCCTGGGCGACGACGAACTGGCCCGCCTGCGCGAGCGCGCCGTGCTGTTCCTGCACGACAAGCGCCTCACCGCGCTGCCGGGCGTCGAACTGCAAGCCGAGGGCCGCCTGCGCCTGGCGCTGCAGGCCCAGCTGCCGCTGCTGCACCTGGCCGACCTCGGCTGGTACCGCGGCTTCCATGAGATCGTGATCTACCCCGATGACTTCCTCAGCCCGCAGAAGCACCGCGATGCCGCCGGCGTCGAGCACGAATGGGACGCCGAGCACAGCGGCGAGGCCTGGCTGCAGGGCCCGGTGATCCTCGCCTGGCCTGGCGTGCAGGAAAGCGGCGGCTGGGAAGGTTACAACCTGGTGATCCACGAGCTGGCGCACAAGCTGGACATGCTGGGCGGCGATGCCAACGGCCTGCCACCGCTGCACCGGCAGATGCGCATCGACGCCTGGGCCGGCGCCATGCAGGGCGCCTACGACCGGCTCAACGCCGCGCTGGATGCCGACCCGGAGGCCGAGACGCCGATCGACCCCTACGCCGCCGAGAACCCGGCCGAATTCTTCGCCGTCACCAGCGAATACTTCTTCAGCGCGCCGGACCTGCTGCACGCCGCCTTCCCCGAGGTGTACCGCCAGCTCGCCGCGTTCTATCGGCAGGATCCGCTCGCCCGCCTGCAGCGGCTGCAGGCCGAACACGCGGACTACAGGGAACCTGCCTGAGCCGGCGCCGTCGAAGCCGGCGTGGCAATGCAGGCGCCAATGCGCCTATAATCGCGCCCACTTTTTTCGCCCCAGGCCGCGCTGGCCGATCACGGAGCCCATCGTTCATGAGCTACAGCAAAGTCCCGGCTGGCAAAGACCTGCCGAACGACATCTACGTCGCCATCGAGATCCCGGCCAACCACGCGCCGATCAAGTACGAGATCGATCACGACACCGACTGCCTGTTCGTCGACCGCTTCATGGCCACCCCGATGTTCTACCCGGCCAACTACGGTTTCATTCCGCACACCCTGGCCGACGACGGCGACCCGCTGGACGTGCTGGTGGTGACCCCCTATCCGGTCGCCCCGGGCTCGGTCATCCGCTGCCGCCCGGTCGGCGTGCTGAACATGACCGACGAAGCCGGCGGCGACGCCAAGCTGATCGCCGTCCCCCACGACAAGCTGAGCCAGCTGTACGTGGACGTGAAGGAATACACCGACCTGCCCGCCCTGCTGCTCGAGCAGATCAAGCACTTCTTCGAGAACTACAAGGATCTCGAGAAGGGCAAGTGGGTCAAGGTCGAGGGCTGGGGCAACGCTGACGAAGCCCGCGCAGCAATCACCAAGGCGGTTGCGGCCTACCAGAAGTAAGCCAACGCCACCCCCTGAAAGCCGGCCACAAGCCGGCTTTTTTATGCCCGCAGGTTTATCCGCCACCCGCGGGGCACGTTCAGAGCCAGCTTGAGGGGGTATTCGAAGACCAGGTAGAGGCGGTCGATGTCAGCCCCGGCCTGGGCGTCGTTGCCGCGATGGCTGACATGCGCCAGGTTCAGGCTGAGGTCCTTCGCCGGACCGGACGGGACGACGTAGCGCAGCTCCAGGTCGCGCTCCCAGTGGCGCCCGCCCCTGCCCTGCTGCGGGACGGGCAGGCCGCTGAGCGGGTCCAGCGGGTTGTAGGCGCCGCCGACCGGCGCCTTGCTGCCGTCGATGCCGCGCCCGCTGACATAGCGCGCCATGAAGGTCAGCCCGGGAATGCCGAAGGTCGCCAGATCCAAGTCGTAGCGAGCCTGCCAGGAACGCTCGTGCGGGCCGTTGAAGTCGGCGTACTTGATCGAATTGGCCAGGTAGATCGAGTCGCCGCCGACGAAATCGAACGGCGTGTCGCCGCGCACCTGCTGGAAGGCGACGCTGAACGCCTGGCTGCCGAGCCGGTACCTGGCCAGCAGGCTCCAGGCCAGGGTATCGATGTCGCCGGCGCGGGCGTCGCCCTGTTCGCGGGTCTTGTAGAGGTTGCCGTCGAGCGTCACGGCATCCTGCTGGTAGCTCAGGTTGAGGTAGCCCTGGCGCCAGGTGTCGTCCAGTTGCGCGGCATAGAGCGCGGCGCCGAACGGCGCATCGCTGACGAGGCGGGCGCCGACGAAGCCGATCGCGCTGTTGCGGGTGGACGCCCCGTAGCCGTCGAAATCGCCGTGCCCGGAACTGGCGTTCTGGTTCTTGAAGCGGGTGAACCGCCCCGCCTGCAGGTGCAGGTTGGCGAGGTCCTCGCTGTCGAGCAGCAAACCGCTGGCGTATTCGGGCTGCAGGCGCTTGTCGCCCGTGTCGAACACCGGCGTCTCGACGGTCATCTCGCCATAGCGGAGCAGGCTTTGCCCCAGACGCAGCTTCAGCGCCGCGCCGGCGCTGGAATAGTCGTCGGCGGCGCGGCCATCGCCATCGCGCGGCAGCAGGCCGGTGCCGGCGTGCCCACGGCCGCCGTCCAGCTTGAGGCCGAGAAAACCATGGGCGTCGACGCCCAGGCCGAGGGTGCCGGGGGTGAAGCCCGACGTGACCTCGGCGATGAAGCCTTGCGCCCACTCCTGCTGGTAGCTCTGGTCAGAGCCGGAAGGGCTGCGGAAATCGTTGTGCAGGAAGTAGTTGCGCCCCAGCAGGGACCAGGCGGCATTGTCGCCGGACGGGCTGACGGGAACCGCCCAGGCCTCGAACGTGGCGGCCAGTAGTGCCGGCAAAACCAGACGTTGTACGGCCAGGGCCATGCCTGCCAGCCTCCTCGGGAAGAAAACGGGCCGAAAGCCGGCTCGCTGGTGACGACCAACAATAGCCGATCAGAAGGCGAAGCAGGAGCAGCCGAAGGCGCCCCAGAAGCCCGGGTAATCGCTGACCGGCACAGGCGCCGACGACACTACCCGGCGCGCATCATGCGGGGCAGCGCTTCCAGCACCTCGGCCTGCAGAGCGCGTCATTTGGCCGCGGCGATCCAGGCCACGCAATAGCTTGCAGGGCCGAGGCCTAAGCCCTCGTGCAGCGTTTCAAAAGATTTCACACACAGACAAAGGGGGGATTTCCTCGCCTCATCGGCTCGGCTATGGTGGCGTTCAAACATCATGGACGTGACCGATGAGTCGGGCTCTTCTCTTGCTTGTCTGCATGACCCTGCTGGGCTGCCAGCCGCAGGCGGATTCCCTGCGCATCGGGACCAACCGCTGGCTCGGTTATGCCCCGTTGTACCTGGCCGACGACCTGGGCTGGACGGCCCCCAGCGGCCTGCGCCTGGTCGAGTACCCGAACACCACCGGCGTGCTGCGCGGCTTTCGCAACGGCTTGCTGGATGCGGCGATGCTGACCCTCGACGAAACCCTCGCCCTGCAGGACAGCGCCGGCGAACTGGACCTGGAAATCATCCTGGTCAGCGATGTATCGGCAGGTGCCGACGTGCTGTTCGCCCGCGCGCCGGTGACCACCCTGCGGGATCTCAAGGGCCGGCGCATCGGCGTGGAAAACACCGCGCTGGGCGCCTACATCCTCTCGCGGCTCCTCGATCAGGCGCAGTTGCACATCGACGATCTGAGCGTGGTCAGCCTGCCGGTGCACGAGCAGGCCGCGGCGTTCACCGCCAACCGTGTCGACGCCGTGATCAGCTTCGCCTCGGAAGGCCCGGTGCTGGAAGCCCAGGGCGCCCGGCGAATCTTCGACAGCCGCCTGCTGCCAGGCGAGATCGTCGATGTCATGGTCATCGACCGCCGCCGGGTCAGCGCCGAACAGCGCAGGCGGCTCAAGGCACTCTGGCTCGATGCGCTGCGCACCTGGCAGGAAACCCGCGATGAGAGCGATCCACGCCTGCGCAAGCGCCTGGGCCTGAGCGCCGAAGCCCTGCAGGTCACCCTCGACGGCCTGCTCATGGGCGATGCCCCGCTCAACCGCGAGTGGTTCGAGGGCGGCCAGCTGAAGCGCAGCATCGAGCAACTGAGCCAGTACATGAGCGAGCGGCGCCTGCTGAGCGGTACCGGCCGGGCCGACGGCTCATCGCCCGCTGCGGGGTGAGTGCATGCTGACGCAACTGTCGCTACGCAAGTCGCTGCCATTGCTGCTGGGGCTCTTCGGGCTACTGTTCACCATCCTGCTGACCGCCTGGCACCTGCCCACGCGGATCGAAGAGACCCTGACCCACTGGCGCAACCACACCCATCAGCATTTCAGCCTGCTGCAGAGCAGCCTGAGCGACCACCGCCGCCTGGGGCGCAACGCCGAACTGGAAACCGAGCTGGCCGACCTGGCCAGCCTGCAAGGGGTGCGCTGGGCGATGGTCATCGACCAGCAACTGCAGGTGATCGCCACCACCCGCCTGGGCCTGGATCCACGGCAGCTCAGCCTGATCACGCCCGCCGAGCTCGGCACCTACGTGGGTAATGGCCGTGCCGGCTGGATCGGCCAAGCCCCCGATCGGCAGCTGGCCGTCTACCCGCTGGACCGGGTCGCGGACGATGGCACGCCGCTGCGCGAAGCCCTGCTGGTGGAATACGATTTCACCCCGATTCTCGCCCAGACCAAGTACGAGGCCTGGTTCTACCTGGCCCAGACCCTGGCCCTGCTGCTGTTGCTCGGCCTGGTCCTCAATCTGCTCTACAACCGCCTGCTCACCCGCCGCCTGGCACGCATCGACCAGGCCGCCCGCCGCTTCGCCGTCGACCAGCAGCCGCAGCCGCCGGCAATCGGCGGCAGCGATGAAATCGGCCGGCTCGCCGCCACCCTCAGCCGCATGATGCGCCAGCTGCATGAGCGGCAACTGGCGCTGAGCGAAAACGAGCAACTGATGCGCGACCTGATCGACACCGCCCCGGTCGGCATGCTGGTGGTCGACCGGCAGCTGCGCGTCCAGCAGGCCAACCCGGCCGCCGCCGCCCTGTTCGGCTGCACGCCCGCCGAGCTGGTGGGCAACCTGCCCGACGACCGCCTGGCCGAGGCCGACGCCACCGCCCGCATCCTGGGTACGCCGCTCAACACGCCGCTCGAGCTCAGCGGCCGGCGCCACGGCCATGAAGTCCCGCTGGAGATCACCTGCACGCCGTTCCAGCGCGCCGGTGCGCAGCACTACCTGATCCTGCTGCGCGATATCGGCGATCGCCTGCGCGCCGAACAGCGCCTGCGCTTCCTGGCCCATTTCGACCCCCTCACCCAGCTCGCCAACCGCCATTATCTGGTGCAGCGCATGGAGCAGTTGCTCACCGCCCGGCTTCCGCTGAGCCTGCTCTACCTCGATCTCGACCACTTCAAGCGCATCAACGACACCCTCGGCCACGAGATCGGCGACAAGCTATTGGTACAGATCGGCGAGCGTCTCGGCCGCCTGGCGCCGCCCCCCGCGCTGCTGGCCCGCTCCGGTGGCGATGAATTCATGGTGCTGCTCGAGGGCTGGCGCATCGAGCAGGCCGAGCAACTGGCGCAGCGCATCGTCGAGGGCTTCAGGCCGCCGGTGCGAATCGGCCAGTACGAATGCTTCATCAGCCCGAGCATCGGGGTTGCCGAAAGCGATGGCCGGCACAGCGTCAACGACCTGCTCAAGCAGGTCGACCTGGCGCTGTACGCGGCCAAGGACGCCGGCCGCAACTGCACTGCCAGCTACAGCGAGGAACTCAGCGCCGCCGCCGCCCGCCGCCGGCAGCTGGAGCAGGCCCTGCGCCGCGCGCTCGACCAGCAGGAGTTCGTGCTGCACTACCAGGCGCAGGTCAACACCCAGGGCGAACCCGAGGTGATGGAGGCGCTGCTGCGCTGGTGCTCGCCGGAACGCGGGCTGGTGCCCCCGGGGGAATTCATCCCGGTGCTCGAAGACAGCGGCATGATCATCGAGGCGACGCGCTGGGTGTTCCGCGAAGCCTGCCGGCAGGCGCGGCAGTGGCACGACATGGGCCATGCGCTGCGCATAGCGGTCAACCTGTCGCCGCTGGACTTCCGCCAGGCAGACCTGGCCGGTAGCCTGCTGGCCATTCTCGAAGAAGAAGGCACGCCGCCGCACCTGCTGGAGCTGGAGATCACCGAAAGCGCGCTGCTGGAAGCCGACGAACACGTGCAGCAGACGCTCACGCGCCTCAAGGCCGCCGGCATGCCACTGCTGCTGGACGACTTCGGCACCGGCTATGCCTCGCTGACCTACCTGCAGCGCTTTCGTTTCGATGGCATCAAAATCGACCGCGAGTTCGTCGCCGGCCTGCCGGACAGCGAACAGTCGGTCGCGCTGGTGCGCGGCATCCTGACCATGGCCAGCCATCTCGGCCTGCACGTGGTCGCCGAAGGCGTCGAGAACGAGCGCCAGGCGGCCTTCCTGCGTCTCAACGGCTGCCCCAGCCTGCAGGGCTACCACTACGCCCGCCCGCTGCCTGCGGACCAGTGCCGGCTGGCGCGCCGGGGGCCGCTGCCGGTCAACCTGCAGTTGCCGCTGGACGGCTGACCCGGGCCGAGCGCCGTACGAGACGCTGGCCGGAAGGCCATGGCTTGGATACCCTGCATCCTTTTGGTGCATGGATGGCTAAATGGTGTTCGAGATTCTGCTACTGATCGCCGCCGGTTTTGCCGCGGGTGGAATGAATGCCCTCGCTGGCGGCGGTACCTTCTTCTCCTTCCCCGCCCTGCTCGCCATCGGCCTGCCGCCGGTGACCGCCAACGCCACCAATGCCGTGGCACTCTGGCCGGCCAGCCTCGCCGGCGCCTGGGCCGCGCG
>NZ_AZSV01000081.1:0-19305 GCF_000582595.1 Pseudomonas sp. BAY1663 | reverse complement strand
TCCGCGTCTTGTACCCACGCAGAGCGTAGGCACCATCAATGCCGTGCCCGTTACGCCAACCTACTCAGGCCTCAGGCAGGCCTGCGGACCGCAATCGCCGAAGGCGCGCCTCCACAGGGTCCGGTGCGGCACCGGCTGCTTTCGTGGGAGGCCCGACCTCGGGGCGATGCTTTGAGCCTTGGCAGGCCTGCGACCGGCAATTGTCGCGAGGACACACCTCCTACCGGTTCGGGGGAGTATCTGCCGCTTTGCGAACGGCTGTTTTTCGCTACTTCAGCCCCAGCACATCCTGCATGTCATACAGGCCGGCCGGCTTCTGGTCGAGCCACAAAGCCGCGCGGACCGCGCCCTTGGCGAAGGTCATTCGGCTGGAGGCCTTGTGGGTGATCTCGACGCGCTCGCCTTCGGCGGCGAAGAGCACGGTGTGGTCGCCGACCACATCCCCGGCGCGCACGGTGGCGAAGCCGATGGTTTCGCGCTGGCGCGCCCCGGTCTGCCCTTCGCGGCCGTAGATGGCGACTTTCTGCAGGTCACGCCCAAGCGCATCGGCCACCACTTCCCCCATGCGCAGGGCTGTGCCGGACGGCGCATCGACCTTGTGCCGGTGATGCGCCTCGATGATCTCGATATCCACATCGTCACCCAGCACGCGTGCCGCGGTATCCAGCAGCTTCAGGCACAGATTGACGCCAACGCTGAAGTTGGCGGCGAAGACGATCGGGATTTCCCTGGCCGCGGCGGCCAGGCGCTCCTTCTCTTCCACGGAAAAGCCGGTGGTGCCGATCACCATGGCCTTGCCGGCGCGACGGCAGACCTCGAGGTTCTTCAGGGTCACCGAGGGATGGGTGAAGTCGATCAGCACGTCGAACTCGTCGACCGCCTTGGCAACGTCACCCGTCAGCGGCACACCCAAACGGCCGATCGCAGCCAATTCGCCTGCGTCCGCACCGACCAGGGTGCTGTCCGGACGGTCGATCGCCGCGGTCAGGCCGGCGGCACCGCCGGTCTGCTGCACCGCCTCGATCAAGGTCTTGCCCATGCGCCCCGCGGCGCCCATCACTGCAATACGTCGCATAAAAAGTCAGCTCCAAGCTGAAAGCCAGAAGCCGGAAGCAGAACCCGGAGAGCTTCCAGCTCGTTTAAACATCACCGAAAAAGCGTTTCACGCCCTCGAACCAGCCGCTGGCCCGGGGCGAATGGGAAGTATCGCCCTGCAGCGTGCCGCGGAACTCCTCGAGCATCTCGCGCTGGCGCTTGCTCAGATTGACCGGCGTTTCCACCACGACCCGGCACATCAGGTCGCCTGCCGCACCACCACGCACCGGCGCGACGCCCTTGCCGCGCAGACGGAACTGCTTGCCGGTCTGGGTGCCCTCCGGAATCTTCAGTTTGACCCGGCCATCCAGCGTCGGCACTTCCAGCTCGCCGCCCAGCGCCGCATCGGCGAAGCTGATCGGCACCTCGCAGTACAGGTGCTTGCCATCGCGCTGGAAGATCGCGTGCTCGCGCACGTTGACCACCACGTAGAGGTCGCCCGCCGGCCCGCCCTGGGTGCCGGCCTCGCCCTCGCCGGAGAGGCGGATGCGGTCGCCGGTGTCGACGCCCGGCGGCACCTTGACCGACAGCGTCTTCTGCTCTTCCACGCGACCCTGGCCATGGCAGTTGCCGCAGGGGTCGGAAATCATCTTGCCGCTGCCATGGCAGCGCGGGCAGGTCTGCTGCACCGAGAAAAAGCCCTGCTGCATGCGTACCTGGCCGATGCCGCCGCAGGTGGTACAGGTCACCGGACTGGTGCCCTTCTTGGCGCCGGAGCCGTCGCAAACCTTGCACTCGACCAGGGTCGGCACGCGGATGGTCACGGTGGTGCCGCGCACCGCCTCTTCCAGATCCAGTTCCAGGGTGTAGCGCAGGTCGCTGCCGCGCTGGGCGCCGCCACGCGCGCTGCCGCGCCCACCGCTGAAGAAGTCGCTGAAGACGTCACCGAAGATGTCGGAGAAGTTGGCGCCGCCATAACCGGCACCCGCCGCGCCCGCGCCCATCTGCGGATCGACGCCGGCATGCCCGTACTGGTCGTAGGCGGCGCGCTTGCTGGGGTCGGAAAGCACCTCGTAGGCCTCGTTGGCCTCCTTGAATGCCTCCTCCGCCGCCTTGTCGCCCGGATTGCGGTCGGGGTGATGCTTCATCGCGAGACGGCGGTACGCCTTCTTCAGCTCCGCCTCGCTGGCGCCGCGCTCGACCCCCAGCACCTCGTAAAAATCACGTTTGGCCATAACTGTCCTGAACCCTCAAATTCGTGCCCTCCAGACACGCCGACGCGGGAGCAAGCCCCCGCGCAGCGGTCATGCCCGCCCGAGCGGAGTCGGGGCGGGCTGGAGCGGAAGCAAGCCGGGGCTTACTTGTTGTCCTTGACCTCTTCGAACTCGGCATCGACCACGTCGTCGCCGGCCTGAGCCTTGTCGTCCGCCGGCTGGCCTTCGCCCGCCTGCGCCTGCTCGGCGTACATCTTCTGCGCCAGCGGCGTGGAAGCCTGGGACACCGCAGCGATCTTGGCTTCGATCTCGGCCTTGTCGTCGCCCTTGATGGCCAGTTCCAGTTCGCCGAGGGCCTTCTCGATCGCGCTCTTGTCGTCGTCGCTGGCCTTGTCGCCGGCCTCAGTCAGCATCTTGCGGGTGGCGTGGACCAGTTGATCACCCTGGTTGCGCGCGGTCACCAGTTCCTCGAACTTGCGGTCTTCCTCGGCGTTGGCCTCGGCGTCACGCACCATCTGCTCGATTTCCTCCTCGGACAGGCCGGAGTTGGCCTTGATCACGATGGACTGCTGCTTGCCGGTGGCCTTGTCCTTGGCGGACACGTGCAGGATGCCGTTGGCGTCGATGTCGAAGGTGACTTCGATCTGCGGCATGCCACGCGGCGCCGGCGGGATCTCGGCCAGGTCGAAGCGGCCCAGCGACTTGTTCTGCGCGGCCTGCTTGCGCTCGCCCTGCAGCACGTGGATGGTCACCGCGCTCTGGTTGTCGTCGGCGGTGGAGAACACCTGCGACTTCTTGGTCGGGATGGTGGTGTTCTTCTCGATCAGCGGGGTCATCACGCCACCGAGGGTCTCGATGCCCAGGGTCAGCGGGGAGACGTCCAGCAGCAGCACGTCCTTGACGTCACCGGCCAGCACGGCGCCCTGGATGGCGGCACCCATGGCCACGGCTTCGTCCGGGTTGACGTCCTTGCGCGCTTCCTTGCCGAAGAACTCGGCGACCTTCTGCTGCACCAGCGGCATGCGGGTCTGGCCACCGACCAGAATCACGTCGTCGATCTTCGAGGCGTCGATGCCGGCGTCCTTGAGGGCAAGGCGGCAGGGCTCGATGGTGCGCTCGACCAGGTCCTCGACCAGCGATTCCAGCTTGGCGCGGGAGATCTTCACGTTGAGGTGCTTCGGACCGGACGCGTCGGCGGTGATGTACGGCAGGTTGACGTCGGTCTGCTGGCTGGAGGACAGCTCGATCTTGGCCTTCTCGGCGGCTTCCTTCAGGCGCTGCATGGCCAGCGGGTCGCCCTTGAGGTTCATGCCGCTTTCTTTCTTGAACTCGTCGACGAGGTAGTCGATCAGGCGGATGTCGAAGTCCTCGCCACCGAGGAAGGTGTCGCCGTTGGTGGCCAGCACCTCGAACTGGTGCTCGCCGTCGACCTCGGCGATCTCGATCACCGACACGTCGAAGGTACCGCCGCCCAGGTCATAGACGATCACGGTGTGGTCGCCCTTGGCCTTGTCCATGCCGTAGGCCAGCGCCGCCGCGGTCGGCTCGTTGATGATGCGCTTGACGTCCAGGCCGGCGATGCGACCGGCGTCCTTGGTGGCCTGGCGCTGGCTGTCGTTGAAGTAGGCCGGCACGGTAATCACCGCCTCGGTCACGGCCTCGCCCAGATAGTCCTCGGCGGTCTTCTTCATCTTTTTCAGCACTTCGGCGGAAATCTGCGGAGGCGCCATCTTCTGGCCCTTCACTTCCACCCAGGCATCACCGTTATCGGCCTTGACGATGCTGTAGGGCACCATCTTGATGTCCTTCTGCACGACGTCTTCTTCGAAACGGCGGCCGATCAGGCGCTTGACCGCGTACAGGGTGTTCTGCGGGTTGGTGACCGCCTGGCGCTTGGCGGACTGACCGACCAGGGTCTCGCCGTCGTTGGTGTAGGCGATGATGGATGGGGTGGTACGGCCGCCTTCGGCGTTCTCGATGACCTTGACGTTGCCGTTTTCCAGGATGGAGACGCAGGAGTTGGTGGTCCCCAGGTCGATACCGATGATCTTGCCCATTTAATTCTCTCTCCGAAATTTCGATTGGTCCGCGCCTGCTTTACCGGCCGCGGGTAACACAAAAACGCTTGGCTACCAGATGGGGTCTGGCAGCCGGAATTCAAGCCTTCTCGTCGATCGAAGGCGTCGCCTCTGCCGGCGCCTTGCTGACCACGACCATCGCCGGGCGCAACAGGCGGCCATTGAGCAGGTACCCCTTCTGGAACACCTTGAGCACGCTGCCCGGCTCGACGTGGGTGCTTTCTTCCATGGCCATGGCCTGGTGGTGCTCCGGATTGAACGGCTCGCCATGCGGGTCGAGCTGTTCCAACTGGTGGCGCGCCAGGGTGTCGAGCAGCAGCTTGAGGGTCAGCTCGACACCTTCGCGCATCGGCTTGACCGCCTCGTCGTCCGGGTTCGACAGCTCGAGACCGCGCTCCAGGCTGTCGGCCACGGCCAGCAGGTCACCGGCGAACTTTTCCAGGGCGAACTTGTGCGCCTTCTCCACGTCCTGCTCGGCACGGCGACGGATGTTCTGCAGCTCGGCAGCCACCCGCAGGGACTGATCCTGCGCCGCAGCCAGCTGCTCCTCCAGCGACTGCACCCGAGCAGCCAGGTCTTCGGCCACTTCGGTTTCGGCGTTCTCCGGCGTTTCGGGGGTCTGGTTATCCAGGTTCTGCTCGTCGGCCATGCGCTCCTCCTCTTCGTACGATCAGCGGGCGGCAAACCCGCGCTTGTGCGGCTATATGGGGGCGCGGAATCCTGGTTCAAGGGGGAGAACGGCAACTGCAAGCCAGCGTAGGGTGGATGTCGCTTTTTACATCCACCGTGGCCCCACTCGTCGAGCCGATGAAGCGTGACCCGACCTACAGCTGTCCAGGGCCCGCTTATGGTTTGCAGCTTCAGGCTGCTTTTCTCGCTTTTATTTGAGGCTTGTGGCCGCTCGAAAAACTACTGTATAAATAACCAGCCAAGCACTCTGGGAGCCTCGCCATGCTGGTTCATCTGTCGGTCCACAACTACGCCATCGTCGAACACCTGGATCTCGAGCTCAAACGCGGCATGAGCGTCATCAGCGGCGAGACCGGCGCGGGCAAGTCGATCATGCTCGACGCCCTCGGCCTGACCCTGGGCGACCGCGCCGACAGCAGCGTGGTGCGCATCGGCGCGGACAAGGCCGACATCCTCGCCAGCTTCGACCTGGACGACATCCCCGACGCCCGCGCCTGGCTGGCCGAACGGGACATGGACAGCGAAGGCCCCTGCATCCTGCGCCGGGTGATCACCGCCGAAGGCCGCTCGCGCGGCTACATCAACGGTACACCCTGCCCCCAGGGCGACCTCAAGGCGCTGGGCGAGCTGCTGATCGACATCCACAGCCAGCACGAGCACCAGTCGCTGCTCAAGGCCGACACCCACCGGCGCCTGCTCGACGAATACAGCGGCAGCCAGGAGCTGGCCCGCCAGGTGCAGCTGGCCGCGCAGCGCTGGCGCCAGACCCGCCAGAGCCTGGAGCGCCTGAGCAACAGCAGCGACGAACAGCGCGCACGCCACCAACTGCTCAGCTATCAGCTGGAGGAACTGGAGAACCTGGCCCTCGGCGAGCACGAACTGGAACAGCTGGAACACGAACACAAGAACCTGGCCAGCGCCGAGCAGTTGCTCGGCGCCTGCCGCCAGGTCATGGAGCTGTGCAGCGAGAGCGATGCCGGCAACGTGCTGTCCGCGCTGACCGCCAGTCTGCAACGCCTGGCCGCCTTCCAGAATCAGCCCGGCGCGCTGGCCGAGGCGGTCAACCTGCTGGCCAGCGCGCAGATCCAGGTCGAGGAAGCCATGGGCGAACTGAATCGCTTCGTCGACCACTTCGATGCCGATCCCGAGCGCCAGCAGATGCTGGAGGAGCGCCTGGACACCATCTATACCCTGGCGCGCAAGCACCGCGTGCAGCCGCCCGAACTGCCGGGGCTGCATCAGCAGTTGCTCGACGAACTGGAGAACCTCAACGCCGACGACGAAGCCGTCGAACGCCTCGGCGAAGAGCTGGCCGCCTATGCGCGCCACTATGAAGAGAAGGCCGGCGAACTGAGCCTCATCCGCCAGGCCGCAGCCGAACGGCTGGCCGCCGCCGTGGAAGCGGAAATCCAGCGCCTGGGCATGCCAGGCGGCAGGTTCAGCGTGCAACTCAAGCCCGCCGCCGAGGGCGAGTACCAGCTTTGGCCTGGAACAGGTGGAATTTCTGGTCAGCGCCAACCCAGGCCAGCCGCTCCGCCCGCTGGCCAAGGTCGCCTCCGGCGGCGAGCTGTCGCGCATCAGCCTGGCGATCCAGGTGATCACCGCGCAGACGTCTCGCGTACCGACGCTGGTATTCGACGAAGTCGACGTCGGCATCGGCGGCCCCACGGCGGAAATCGTCGGCCAGCTACTGCGCCGGCTCGGCGAACGCGGCCAGGTGCTGACCGTCACCCACCTGCCACAGGTCGCCGCCCAGGGCCATCACCACCTGTTCGTGCACAAGGCCCGCGGCAGCGACGAGACCCGCACCGCGGTCGCCGAACTGGACCACGGCGGCCGCATCGAGGAGATCGCACGCATGCTCGGCGGTGTCGACCTGACCGAGCAATCGCTGGCCCATGCCCGGCAGATGGTCGGCGCGGCGCAAGCCTGAGCACCAGGCAGGACGACATGAAAAAGGCGACCCGAGGGTCGCCTTTTTCATGTCGCCGGAAGATCAGCTCTTCTTGCGTACGTAGAGCACCAGATTGTGATCCACCAGCTCATAACCGTGCCGCTTGACGATCTCTTTCTGCAGCTTCTCGATATCGGGGTCGAAGAACTCGATGACATCCCCGCTATCGACACAGACCATATGATCGTGATGCCCGCTGTCGGCCAGTTCGAAGACCGCATGCCCGCCATCGAAGTTGTGCCGAACTACCAGGCCGGCCGCCTCGAACTGCGTCAGTACACGATAGACCGTTGCCAGCCCGACGTCCTCGCCCGCCTCCATCAGCGCCTTGTAGACATCTTCGGCGCTCATGTGACGACGATCGGTAGTGTCCAGCATCTGCAGAATCTTGACCCGCGGCAGGGTAACTTTCAGACCCGCTTTACGTAGTTCGTTATTTTCAACCATGGTTGGCTTTCTCGCTGCTGCTGTTTCGCAGCCTCCTTCAATACGGGTATGATCCGGGTTCTTTGCCCAGCCAAGATAGTGGAAGTCACCCACCGATGCAAAACACCAAGCTCATGCTGGCCAGCCTCACCTTCGTGGGCCTGTTCGCACTCGCCGGTTGTTCATTCCCCGGGGTTTACAAGGTCGACATTCAACAGGGCAATGTCGTCACGCAGGACATGATAGACCAGTTGCGCCCCGGAATGACCCGTCAGCAGGTGCGGTTTATTATGGGCAATCCGCTGATTACCGATACCTTCCACGCCAACCGCTGGGATTACCTGTACAGCATTCAACCCGGCGGCAGCCAGCGCCAGCAAGAACGCGTGAGCCTGGTCTTCAACAGTGCCGATCAACTCGTCGGCCTGGCCGGCGATTTCATGCCCGGTGTCAGCCGCGACGAGCAGATCCTCGGACGCCAGCAACCGGGTACCGTCACGGCGCCGAGCAGCGAGCGCCAGGAAGCCCAGGAGCGCCCGGCGCCGGGCTCGCTGCAGGAGCAGATCCAGCGCGAAGTCGACGAAGCCGAAGCCGTGCCGGTGCCGATTCCCGAACCGCTGGAAACCGAATGAACGAAGCCCGGGCCAGCCCGGGCTCTTTCGTCAATGGCCTCGCGGCCTCAGGATTCTTCCGTCTTCTTTGCCGCCCGCGCGGCCCGCTGCTTGCGCGCCTCCTTCGGATCGGCGATCAGCGGGCGATAGATTTCCACGCGCTCGCCATCCTCCAGCACCCGCTCATCCGGCTTGGGCACCGCCTTGCCGAAGATGCCCAGCGGCGCGCTGGCCAAGTCCAGGCCGGGAAAATGCGCCTCCATTCCCGAGCGCAGCGCGGCATCACGCACCGTGGTCCCCGCAGGCACGCTCAGCCGCAGCAATTTCTGCTTGTCGGCCAGCGCATAAACGATTTCGACGGCAATCGGCTGCTTATCCATAGAGTTGCTTCGCCCGTGCACAGAACGCATCCACCAACGTATTGGCGGCCTGATTGAACAAGGGGCCGAGGGTGGCCTTGACCACCGGCCCGGCGTAATCGAAGGTCAGGTCGAGGCTGATCTTGCAGGCTTTCTCGCCCAGCGCCTTGAACTCCCAGATGCCATGTAGATGACTGAACGGCCCTTCCTCGAGCGTCATCTCGATCCGCTTGCCGCCCTGCAGGGCATTGCGCGTCATGAAGCGCTGGCTCAAGCCCGCCTTGGCCACGGTCATGCTGGCCTGCATCTCGGTGTCGCTGCTGGACAGCACCTCGGTCGCCGAACACCAGGGCAGGAACTGCGGATAGCTGGCTACGTCGTTGACCATGTCGAACAGCGCCTGCGCCGGATACGGCAGCAGCGCCGAGCGTTGAATATGCGTCGTCATGCAGACCTTCTACTTCGTCATTTCGATGGGCGCCAAGCTGAACGGCCCTGGCGCTGCCGGCATCGCAACCGCACCCGAAGGCACCGACAGCAGCCGGCTCGGCGCAAAAGCCGGCACATTGTCGGGGATATGTGCCGGCCCCTCAAGTTTCCTCCTCTCCGCCACGTGCAGCCTGTCGCCAGCCGCAACGGGACTCCCTATAATGCCGCCCCTATGGCCAAACAGAAGAAACAGTCCCCCGGGACCATCGCGCTGAACAAGAAGGCGCTACACGACTACTTCATCGAGCAGAAATTCGAGGCGGGCCTCGTCCTGGCCGGCTGGGAAGTGAAGAGCCTGCGCGCCGGCAAGGCGCAGCTGGTCGACAGCTACGTGCTGCTCAAGGACGGTGAAGCCTGGCTGATGGGTGCGCACATCACGCCGCTGACCAGCGCCAGCACTCACGTCATCGCCGACCCGACCCGTACCCGCAAGCTGCTGCTGAACAAGCGCGAGCTGGGCAAGCTGTTCGGCGCCGTGCAGCAGAAGGCTACGCCTGCGTGGCGCTGTCGCTGTACTGGAAGAAGCACATGATCAAGTGCGAAATCGCGCTGGCCAAGGGCAAGAAGGAATTCGACAAGCGCCACACCGAGAAGGAACGCGACTCCGATCGCGAAATCCAGCGTGCGATGCGCAGCAAGGGCAAGGAAGACTAACCCGCCCGCTAGCGGCGCCTGGCGCCGGTCCTAAGCTCCCTTCACCCGGTCACCGTGGCGGCGCTGCGCACGCGCCAGCCGCTGGGCTTCCTGCTGCCCTTCGGCGAGCACTTCCTGCACGTAGTTGATATGCCGGTGGATGACCTCGCGCGCCTCTGCCGCACGCCTGGCCATGATCGCCTCGTACAGCTCGCGATGCTGGCTCATGAGCATGTCGCGGGTTTCGTCGCGCAAGGCGTACATGCCGCCGATATTGGTCACCACGTTGCGCTTGAGCAGATCGAACAGCCCGCGGATGGTATGCAGCAGCACCGCATTGTGACTGGCTTCGGCAATGGCCAGGTGGAACTGCGCATCGGCCGCCCCCTCCTCCGCACGGGTCACCTTGCCTTCGCGGTCATAGCAGTCCTGCAGCGCCGCAAAGGCCTCGGTCAGGCGCTGCTGGTCCACTTCGGTGGCCCGCAGCGCCGCGTAATAGGCGCAACTGCCCTCCAGGGTGTGGCGGAACTCCAGCAGGTCGCGCTGCGCATCGCGGTTGTTCTCCAACAGGTGCAGCAACGGGTCGCTGAAGGTGGAGCCCAGCGATTCCGCGACGAAATTGCCGCCACCATGCCGGCTGACCAGCAAGCCCTTGGCTGCCAGCTTCTGGATCGCCTCGCGCAGCGATGGGCGTGACACGCCGAACTGCTCGGCCAGCGCACGCTCGGCCGGCAGCCGCTCGCCAGCCTTGAGCGTGCCCTCGAGAATCATGGTTTCAAGCTGCGCGACGATATCGTCGGCCAGCCGGCGCTGGCGTACCACTCCAACTTCCATTCCGCTCCCCGCGCACTTCAGATTGGTTTGACCACTTTGAATGAAGCGTCAGCCTAGCGGGGCCTTTTCAGGGCCGCAAGCCGAGCGGCTAAGACCAATGTCTAAAAGCCCTCAATTGACGCATTCAGCCGCGACCTCTTACGCTGGCGTCTCGTCACTGTAAATTGGTCTTACCACTTTACAAGATCAATCCCAACAACAAGAGGACTACCCATGACGTCACCGCGAAACATCCATGCCGGAGTTCTTCCGGACTTCAATCAGCGCCTCGTGACGGCGGGAGTCTGAAGCCATGTCCAACGGTCTTCTCGCATTTCTCGCGTTTTCCCCCATTCTCCTCGCGGCGGTCCTGCTGATCGGTTTGCGCTGGCCCGCCAAACGTGCCATGCCCCTGGTTTACCTGCTTACCGTCGGCATCGGCCTGTTCGTCTGGGACATGAGCTTCAATCGCGTGCTCGCCTCGACCCTGCAAGGGCTGGTGATTACCGCGGGCGTGTTGTGGATCATCTTCGGCGCCATCCTGCTGCTCAACACCCTCAAGCACTCCGGCGGCATCACCGCGATCCGCGCCGGCTTCACCACTATCAGCCCTGACCGCCGCATCCAGGCGATCATCATCGCCTGGCTGTTCGGTTGCTTCATCGAAGGTGCCTCGGGCTTCGGCACGCCGGCCGCCATCGCGGCACCGCTGCTGGTCGCCATCGGCTTCCCGGCATTGGCCGCAGTGCTGATGGGCATGCTGGTGCAATCCACCCCGGTGTCCTTCGGTGCGGTCGGCACGCCGATCATCATCGGCGTCACCGGCGGTGTCGACAGCGCCGCGTTCGGCACCCAACTGGCCGCCCAAGGTTCCAGCTGGGAGGCCTTCCTGCAACTGATCACCAGTGAAGTGGCGGTTCTCCATGCCCTCACCGGCACCATCATGCCGCTGATCATGGCGTTGATGCTGACGCGCTTCTTCGGCAAGGAGAAAAGCTGGAAGGCTGGTTTCGAGGTACTGCCGTTCGCGATCTTCGCCGGCCTGGCCTTCACCCTGCCCTACGCGATCACCGGCATCTTCCTCGGCCCGGAATTCCCGTCGCTGCTCGGCGGCCTGATCGGCCTGGCCATCGTCACCACGGCGGCACACTTCGGCTTCCTCACGCCGAAGAAGAGCTGGGACTTCGCCGATGCCAAGGACTGGCCGAACGAATGGGTCGGCAGCGTCGAGATGAAGCTCGACGAACTCACCGCCAAGCCCATGAGCACCCTGCGCGCCTGGCTGCCCTACGTGCTGGTCGGCGCCCTGCTGGTGATCAGCCGCACGGTGCCGGAAGTCGGCGCCTTCATGAAGTCCATCGTGCTGGTGTTCCCGGACATCCTCGGCGAGGCCGGCATCAAGGCCGACTTCATGCCGCTGTATCTGCCCGGCGGCATCCTGGTGCTGGTGGTACTGGCCACCTTCTTCCTGCACGGCATGAAGGCCCGCGAGCTGGCCGCGGCCGTCGGTGAATCGAGCAAGGTATTGATTGGCGCCGGCTTCGTCCTGCTGTTCACCGTGCCGATGGTGCGCATCCTGATCAACTCCGGCGTCAACGCTGCCGAGCTGGCGAGCATGCCGATCACCATGGCGCGCTTCGTCGCCGACAGCGTCGGCTCGGTCTACCCGCTGCTGGCGCCGAGCGTCGGTGCCCTGGGCGCCTTCATCGCCGGTTCCAATACCGTCAGCAACATGATGCTCAGCCAGTTCCAGTACGGTGTGGCGCACAGCCTGGGCGTCTCCGGCGCGCTGGTCGTCGCGGCCCAGGCCGTGGGTGCCGCGGCGGGCAACATGGTCGCCATCCACAACGTGGTGGCCGCCTCCGCCACGGTCGGGCTGCTCGGCCGCGAAGGAACTACGCTTCGTAAGACGGTCTGGCCGACCTTGTATTACGTGCTGATCTCGGGCCTGCTGACGCTGATCGCGATTTACCTGATCGGCGTGACGGACCCGCTGGTCGGGCTGTGATCCAACCGTGAAGTCTTGCCCCGCCTGCGCGGGGCAAGAGCGTTTCCAACATCCCGCAGTTTGCGGATAACCGGGCCCACCCGGAGACCAAGCCGATGAGCGAACTCTTCTACAACGCCGCGCCCAACGCCACCCGCGTTGCGCCGCCGCTGCCCAAGCCACGCGAGTACCCGGCCAAGCCGAGCCAGGTCTACCTGTTCGGTACCTGCGTGGTGGACCTGTTCTATCCCGAGGCTGGCCTGGATGCCATCCGCCTGCTCGAACGCGAAGGACTGAGCGTGCACTACCCGCAGGGCCAGACCTGCTGCGGCCAGCCGGCCTACACCACCGGCTACACCGACGAGGCGCGCAAGGTCGCCCGTGCGCAGATGGAACTGTTCGCCAACGACTGGCCGGTGGTGGTGCCGTCCGGCTCCTGCGCCGGCATGCTGCGCCATCATTACCTTGAGCTGTTCAAGGACGAACCGGCCACGCTGAAGCAGGCCCAGGCGCTGGCCGAGCGCACCTTCGAACTGGCCGAATTCCTGCTCAACGTCTGCCAGGTCGAGTTCAAGGATGCCGGCACACCGACCAAGGTCGCCCTGCACACCTCCTGCTCGGCCCGCCGCGAGATGAACACGCACCTGCACGGCCGCGCCCTGCTCGCCCAGCTGGGCCAGGTCGAGCGCGTCGAGCATGACCACGAGAGCGAATGCTGCGGCTTCGGCGGCACCTTCAGCGTGCGCATGCCCGACATCTCCGGCGCCATGGTGCTGGACAAGACCCGCGCGCTGAAGGAGTCCGGCGCGCACCAGGTGGTCAGCGCCGACTGCGGCTGCCTGATGAACATCAACGGCTCGCTGGAGAAGCAGCACGAAGCCCTGCGCGGCCAGCACCTGGCCTCCTTCCTCTGGCAACGCACCGGAGGTGCCCGATGAACGCCGAACAGCGCATCCACGCCGTGCAGATCGAGAACGCCGGCGACCCGGATTTCCGCGCCCGCGCGCGCAAGGCCCTGAAGGACGAGCAACTGCGGCGCAACTTCCGCACCGCCATGGACTCGCTGATGACCAAGCGCGCCGCGGCCTTCAGCGATGCCGACGAGCGCGAGCGGCTGCGCGAGATGGGCAACCATATCCGCGCCCGCGCACTGTCCAGGCTGCCCGAACTGCTCGAGCGGCTGGAAGCCAACCTGACCCGCAACGGTGTGAAGGTGCACTGGGCGGAGACGGTGGACGAGGCGAATGCCATCGTCCTCGAGATCGCCCGCGCTCACGAGGCGCGCCAGGTGATCAAGGGCAAATCGATGGTCAGCGAAGAGGTGGAGATGAACCATTTCCTCGAAGGCCATGGCATCGAAAGCCTGGAATCGGACATGGGCGAGTACATCGTCCAGCTCGACCACGAGAAGCCTTCCCATATCATCATGCCGGCCATCCACAAGAATGCCGGCCAGGTCGCGTCCTTGTTCCACGACAAGCTCGGCGTGGAGTACACCAAGGACGTCGACCAGCTCATCCAGATCGGCCGCCGCACGCTGCGGCAGAAGTTCTTCGAGGCCGACATCGGCGTCTCCGGGGTCAACTTCGCGGTGGCCGAGACCGGCACCCTGCTGCTGGTCGAGAACGAAGGCAACGGCCGCATGAGCACCACCGTGCCGCCGGTGCATATCGCCGTCACCGGTATCGAGAAGGTGGTCGAGAATCTGCGCGACGTGGTGCCGCTTCTGTCGCTGCTGACCCGCTCGGCGCTGGGCCAGCCGATCACCACCTACGTCAACATGATCTCCGGCCCGCGCAAGGCGCACGAGCTGGACGGCCCGCAGGAAGTGCATCTGATCCTGCTGGACAACGGTCGCAGCCAGGCCTTCGCCGACAGCGAGCTGCGCCAGACGCTCAACTGCATCCGCTGCGGCGCCTGCATGAACCACTGCCCGGTGTACACCCGCGTCGGCGGCCACACCTATGGCGAGGTCTACCCGGGCCCGATCGGCAAGATCATCACCCCGCACATGGTCGGTCTGGACAAGGTGCCGGACCACCCCAGCGCCTCGTCGCTGTGTGGCGCCTGCGGTGAAGTCTGCCCGGTGAAGATCCCGATCCCGACCATCCTGCGCCGCCTGCGCGAGGAAAACGTCAAGGCGCCGGACGATCCGCACAAGGTCATGCGCGGCCAGGGCAGCAAGTATTCGCGCACGGAACGGCTGATCTGGGCCGGCTGGCGCCTGCTCAACACCAGCCCGACGCTGTACCGCCTGTTCGGCTTCTTCGCCACCCGCCTGCGCGCCCTGACACCATCGAACATCGGCCCCTGGACGCAGAACCACAGCGCACCGAAACCGGCCGCCCGCTCGCTGCACGAGTTGGCCAAAGAACACCTGGAGGGCAAGCGATGAACCACCCCCGCCGCTGCCTCAACGCCCGCGTGGACAAGGCTGCGCCGTTGTCCACCCTACGCCGGCCAGCGGGCTTCGTAGGGTGGAAAACATGCGCGGCATTTTTCCACCAACGTGACGTTTCCGGGAGCCTGACATGAGCGCCAAAGCCAACATTCTCGCCAAGTTGAAAAAGAGCCTGGAAGGCACCACGCCTATCGTCGATGACTACGACGAGTCGCTGGTCACCCAGCCGTGGAGCTATGCGCCGGAGCAGCGTATCGCCCGCCTGCGCCAGCTGATGGAAGCGGTGCACACCGAGATCCACCTGACCAGCGACGCCGCCTGGCCGGCCCTGCTGGAGCAGCTGCTGCACGACCGTCAGCTGCCGAGCCTGCTGATCGCCCCGACCACGCCGTACGGCGCGCGCTTCGCCGAGCATTGCGCCGGCCGTGAAGGCCTGCCGGCGCTCAAGGCCTACGACCGCCCGGTCGAGGAGTGGAAGGCCGAGCTGTTCAACGACACCCCCGCCAGCCTCACCGGCACCCTCGGCGCCATCGCCTCCACCGGCAGCCTGATCATGTGGCCAACCCGCGAGGAGCCGCGGCTGATGAGTCTGGTGCCACCGGTGCACTTCGCCATCCTCAAGGCCAGCGAGATCCACGACAACTTCTACGAGATCCAGCAGAAGTTCCAGTGGGCCGCCGGCATGCCGACCAACGCGCTGCTGGTTTCCGGCCCATCGAAAACCGCCGACATCGAGCAGGTGCTGGCCTATGGCGCCCACGGGCCGAAGGATCTGGTCGTGCTGATCCTGGAGGACGCATGAACGCCACCCTGCCCCTCGAACGCGCTCCGCTGCCGGCGGCGTTCCTCGCCGAGGTCGAGCGGCTGATCCCGGCCGGTCGTCGCTTCGACGACCCGCTTTCCACCCTCGCCTTCGGCACCGACGCCAGCTTCTATCGCCTGATTCCCAAGCTGGTGGTGCGCGTCGAATCCGAAGCTGAGGTGATCGCGCTGCTCAAGCTGGCCCACGCGGAAAACGTCCCGGTGACTTTCCGCGCCGCCGGCACCAGCCTGTCCGGCCAGGCGGTCAGCGACTCGGTGCTGATCGTGCTCGGCGACAGCTGGAACGGCCGCGAGATTCGCAACGGCGGTGAGCAGATCCGCCTGCAGCCCGGCGTCATCGGCGCCAACGCCAACGCCGTGCTGGCACCTTTCCAGCGCAAGATCGGCCCCGACCCGGCTCGATCAATGCCGCGAAAATCGGCGGCATCGTCGCCAACAATTCCAGCGGCATGTGCTGCGGCACCGCGCAGAACAGCTACAAGACCCTCGCCGGGCTGCGCGTGGTGCTGGCCGACGGCACCGTGGTCGACAGCGAGGATGCCGCCAGCGTTGCCGCGTTCCGCCAGAGCCATGCCACCCTGCTCGAGCAGTTGGCCGAGCTGGGCCGGGAAACCCGCGCCAATACCGAACTGGCGGCGAAGATCCGCCACAAGTACCGGCTGAAGAACACCACCGGCTTCTCGCTCAATGCGCTGGTCGACTACGACGAGCCGCTGGATATCCTCAACCACCTGATGGTCGGTTCCGAAGGCACGCTGGGCTTCATCAGCGCGGTGACCTACGACACCGTGCCGGACCATCCGCACAAGGCCAGCGCGCTGGTGGTGTTCCCCGATGTGGAGAACTGCTGCCTGGCCGTGCCGGTGCTCAAGCAGCAACCGGTTTCCGCCGTGGAGCTGCTCGACCGCCGCAGCCTGCGCTCGGTCGAGCACAAGGCCGGCATGCCCGAATGGGTGAAAGAGCTGTCGCCGACCGCCTGCGCGCTGCTGATCGAGTCCCGCGCCGCGACCCAGTCGCTGCTGCACGAGCAGATCAACCAGATCATGGCCTCCATCGCGCATTTCCCGGTGGAGAAACAGGTCGACTTCAGCGAAGACCCGGTGGTCTACAACCAGCTGTGGAAGATCCGCAAGGACACCTTCCCGGCGGTCGGCGCGGTGCGCCAGACCGGCACCACGGTGATCATCGAGGACGTGACCTTCCCGGTCGAGCGCCTGGCCGAGGGCGTCAACCGCCTGCTCGAACTGCTCGACAAGCACCGTTACAACGAGGCGATCCTCTTCGGCCATGCGCTGGAGGGCAACCTGCACTTCGTCTTCACCCAGGGCTTCGATGATCCGGCCCAGGTCGCCCGCTACGAAGCTTCATGGGCGAAGTGGCGCAGCTGGTCGCCGTCGAGTTCGGCGGCGCGCTCAAGGCCGAGCACGGCACCGGGCGCAACATGGCGCCCTTCGTCGAACTGGAATGGGGCAGCGAGGCCTACGCGCTGATGTGGAAGATCAAGCGCCTTCTCGACCCCACCGGCATCCTCAACCCGGACGTGGTGCTCTCCGAAGACCCGGACATCCACCTGAAGAACCTCAAGCCGCTGCCGGCCGCCGACGAGATCGTCGACAAGTGCATCGAGTGCGGCTTCTGCGAGCCGGTCTGCCCGTCCAACGGGCTGACCCTGACGCCGCGCCAACGCATCGTCATCTGGCGCGACATCCAGGCACGCAAGCGCGCCGGCGTCGATACCAGCGAGATCGAGCGGCTCTACCACTACCACGGCGTCGAGACCTGCGCCGCCACCGGCCTCTGCGCCCAGCGCTGCCCGGTGGGCATCAATACCGGCGACCTGGTGCGCAAGCTGCGCGGCCGCGAGGCCAACCGCACCGGCACCGCCAACTGGCTGGCCGAGCACTTCGCCACCGCCGTGCAGAGCACCCGCTTCATGCTGCATGTGGCCAACGGTGCGCACCTGATCATGGGCACCCGCAACATGGCCAAGCTGTCGGCGACCATGACCCGCGCCAGCAAGGGCCGCCTGCCGCAGTGGACACCGGCGATGCCGCAGCCGCTGCAACGCCTGCACCTGCCCAAGCCGCCCACTGCGGACGAGCGCCCGCGGGTGGTCTATCTCGCCGCCTGTGTCTCCCGCGCCATGGGTCCGGCGGCGCGCGATCAGGAACAGGAGCCGCTGCTCGACAAGACCCGCAGCCTGCTGGAAAAGGCCGGCTACCAGGTGATCTTCCCCGAACAGTTGAACGACCTGTGCTGCGGCCAGCCGTTCGCCTCCAAGGGCTATGCCGAACAGGGCGAACGCAAGCGCCAGGAGATGCTCGACGCGCTGCTCAAGGCCAGCCGCGGCGGGCTCGACCCGATCTACTGCGACACCAGCCCCTGCACCCTGCGCCTGGTCCAGGGCCTGACCGACCAGCGCCTGGACCTCTACGACCCGGTGCGCTTCATCCGCACGCATCTGCTCGACAAGCTGGACTTCGTCCCGCAGGACAAGCCGATCGCCGTGCACGTCACCTGCAGCACCCAGCACCTGGGCGAGGCGCAGGCGCTGATCGACATCGCCCGTCGCTGCGCCAAGGAGGTCGTGATTCCTGAAGGTATCCACTGCTGCGGATTCGCCGGCGACAAGGGCTTCACCACGCCGGAGCTGAACGAGCACGCACTGCGCAGCCTGAAGAACGCCGTGCAGATCTGCGAGGAAGGCATCTCCACCAGCCGCACCTGCGAGATCGGTCTGTCGCGCCACGGCGAGATCGACTATCACGGGCTGGTCTACCTGGTGGATCGGGTGACCCGCGGCAAGGCCAGCGCCCCTCTCTAGCCCGCCACATGCGGCCCCGGCAGCGATGTCGGGGCCGCCTCGTCGATGTCATTTCGATGAACGCTCAAGCGCGATCGCAGTCCGAATTTTAGAGCCCGTGACGGGTTCACTTCACTCGGCGCCGCCGCTTCAGCTATCCCACCAGGCAGGCCCGGGAAGTCCACAAGACTGGAGGACCCACCATGAAAGTGCATGCACTGCTCGCATCCGCGATACTGCTCGCCAGCCCCGCCGTCTTCGCCCAGCAGGACCTGTGCCAGACCAACCTGCAGGAAATCGACGACAACATGGCCACCAGCATGGCCACCCTCGGCGAGCCGGCCAAGAGCAAAGTCGAGGAGTACGTCCAACAGGCCAAACAAGCACAGCAGGCGGGCGATACCGAGGCCTGCATCGCCCACTCCACCAAAGCCCTGCAGGAACTCAAGGGCCCCGGCAGCACCGGCAGTGGTGGCACCAGTGGCTCTGGCTCCGGCGCTGGCAACTGAGCCATGGCGGCAGGATCGTGCCCACGATCCTGCCGCAGCCAGCTGTACATTTTGTAACCAGCACGGCTAAAAACTGATCGACACAGCGTCAAGATGGCCGTACACTCGCGCCCAGCACCACAAGCAACACCAGGGGCCGATTAGGATTCGACGCCGGTAACGAAACTTGAGGGGCATGCCGAGTTGGTAACAGAACTCGTAAATAAACTGTTGCAAACCTATAGTTGCCAACGACGACAACTACGAAGGGTACGCGCTAGCCGCCTAACCTTCATCTGGTCGCTTCGGCGCCAGCGGTCACTAGGGGATGCCTGTAAACCCGAACTGACCGTCAGACAGAACAGGATCGCCGCCAAGTTCGCTGTAGACGTAACGGCTAAAACTCATACAGCTCGCTCCAAGCACCCTGCCAATCGGGCGGCGCGGAGTTAACTCAGTAGATCTGGCTAAGCATGTAGAACCGATAGCGGAGAGCTGGCGG
>NZ_AZSV01000080.1:0-19578 GCF_000582595.1 Pseudomonas sp. BAY1663 | reverse complement strand
CGCAGGCGCTTGAGGGCCAGCAGGCCGAGCCACGCCAGGCCCAGCGCCAGCATCACGGCGGCGGCCAGGCGTGGCAGGGCGGGGTTGTCCAGCGGCGCGGTGGCCAGGCTGCTGAACAGCAGGGCAGGGAACAGGATGAAGTAGTTGAGGCGTTCGGCACCGGGCCAGAAGGCGTCGCTGGGAAACTCGCGCAGGCGCAGGAAGTAGCCGGCGACGATCAGGCGAACAGGGGCCAGAGGGCAAGCAAGAGGGCGGTCACGGATACATCCAGCAATGCATGTGGAGCGAATCTTCGATGCTGGTAACGGCCAGTGCAAGTCTCCTTCCAGCATCCGGCGCATTCGCCATCGTTACGCCGGTCGGAATGCATTCAATCGAATAATGGCCAGGTGCTATCATGCTTTTGCCGAAACAGCGAGTTTCCTCCCGATGCGATATACCAACGAGCATTCTTCCGCAGAGGGGTTTCGCGACACGCCCTATGGCCGCCAGCTGCATGGCGGCTTTCGCCTGCTCAGGTTCACGTCGGCGCTGGAGCAGGAGTTTCGCCGCTATCTCGACCGCCATGCGCGAATCTCGCAACGCCTCGCTGCACTGCTGCTGATCGTCGCCGTCTCAGGCTATCTCTACTGCGAGCGCACGTTCTTCGATATCGCCGACACCGGCTGGCTGGGTACGCTGACCTTGCTGCGCAGCGTGCAGATCGCCCCCGGTGTCATCGTGCTGGTGCTGACGTTCTACAGCCGTGCCTTCCGGGCCCAGGCGAACCGGATCTTCCCGCTGCTGCTGGTGCTGATCGGCATCGTGGCCGCGCTGATCGACGTCCAGTTCGAGGCGCTCGAGTCGGCGTTGAATTTCCGTTACGGCGCCGGGCTGCTGATCGTCAGTTCGTTCTTCTTCCTCGGCGTGACCTTCTGGTGGGCACTGCTGTGCGCGCTGCTGATCGTGCTGGCGGATGTCTTGATGGCCAGTCTGATCCTGTCTTCGGAGCAGATGCCCGAGCACTGGATCGCGGTCAGCTACTACCTGTTGCTGCTGGTCATCGGCGCCATCAGCCGTTACGTTCACGAGTATTCCCAGCGCGACCAGTTCCTGATGCGCAAGCTGCTGGGCTGGGTCGCCGAGCACGATGCCCTGAGCGGCCTGGCGAACCGGCGCAGCCACGACCTGGCGTTGCGCCAGCGCATCGCCCAGGCGCGCCGGGATCGCCTGCCGCTGACCCTGCTGCTGCTCGACCTGGACGACTTCAAGGCCTACAACGATGCCCTCGGCCATCCGGCCGGCGATGCCCTGATCCGCACGTTCGGCGAACTGCTCGCCGGTTTCGCTCGGCGCCCGCTGGACCAGGCGGCGCGCGTCGGCGGCGAGGAATTCGCGTTGCTGCTCTACGACTGCGACAGCGCGGCGGCGCAACGCATCGCCCGGCAGCTGGTGACGGCGCTGGCGGCGCTCGATATCGCGCATCCGCGCGCCGCCCTGTCACGGGTGGGGGTCAGCATCGGTATCGCCACGCTGCAGGACGACCAGCAGGCCGAACAGCTTTATCACTGCGCCGATACGGCGCTGTACCGGGCCAAGACGACGGGCAAGAACCGCTTCGTCGTCGCCGACCGCCTGGCGTTCGCCTGAGGCGGTCATTCAGCGGCGCGGCAGTACCGGGCGGGTGCGGCCGCTGCCGTCGATGGCGACGAAGACGAACACCGCCTCGGTGACCTTGCGCCATTCGCTGGACAGCGGATCGTCGCTCCAGACCTCGACCAGCATGCGGATCGAGCTGCGGCCGACTTCCAGCGTCTGGGTATAGAAGGAAAGCTGTGCGCCGACCGCCACCGGCACCATGAAGGCCATACGGTCGATGGACACCGTGGCCACCCGTCCGGCGGCCACGCGGCTGGCCATGGCCGTACCGGCCAAGTCCATCTGCGAGACCAGCCAGCCGCCGTAGATGTCGCCGAAACCATTGGTCTCCCGCGGCAACGCGGTGAGCTGCAAGGCCAGGTCGCCCTGGGGGATCGGATCTTCCTGTTCGTATTCTTTCATCGGTCGGACTCGCGGCGATTGTTTTTCTGGCGCGAAAAGCCCGCGCTAGGGCGGGCGAAAGCCGAGTATAACGGCTGCTTGGCGGGGCAGCGACCGGCGCGGCGCCGTTTTGCTCGCCGTCACCAGATTGTCACATGGGTTTCATAGAGTGTTCATACGGCCTGCAGATACTGGCCCCCGTTCCAACACACTCGAGCACACACCTGCTAGGAGCAAGGTATGAAACTGAATCGTTTGATGGCGGCCCTGACCTTCGTTGCCGCTGGCGTGGGCGCTGCAAGCGCGGTGGCCGCGGTAGACCCGGCGCTGCCGAGCTATGAGAAGACGTCCGGTGTTTCCGGCAACCTCTCCAGCGTCGGTTCCGATTCGCTGGCCAACCTGATGACGCTGTGGGCCGAAGAGTTCAAGCGCAGCTATCCGAACGTCAATATCCAGATCCAGGCGGCCGGTTCCTCCACCGCACCGCCGGCGCTGACCGAAGGCACTTCCAACCTGGGCCCGATGAGCCGTCCGATGAAGGACAACGAGATCCAGGCCTTCGAAGAGAAATACGGCTACAAGCCGACCGCCGTACCGGTAGCCATCGACGCCCTGGCGGTGTTCGTGCACAAGGACAACCCGATCAAGTCCCTGGACATCGAGCAGGTCGACGCGATCTTCTCCAGCACCCGCCTGTGTGGTGGCGAGCAGGACATCAAGACCTGGGGCGAGCTGGGCCTGACCGGCGAGTGGGCGAGCAAGCCGATCCAGCTGTTCGGTCGCAACTCGGTATCCGGCACCTACGGCTACTTCAAGGAAGAAGCCCTGTGCAAGGGTGACTTCAAGTCCAACGTCAACGAGCAGCCGGGTTCGGCCTCGGTGGTGCAGTCGATTTCCAGCACCCTGAACGCCATCGGCTACTCGGGGATCGGCTACAAGACCTCCAGCGTCCGCGCCGTACCGCTGTCCAAGGGCGGCGAGGCCTTCGAAGCCAACGAAGAAAACGCCCTGGCTGGCAAGTTCCCGCTGGCGCGCTTCTTCTACGTCTACGTGAACAAGGCGCCGAACAAGCCGCTGAGCCCGATCGACACCGAGTTCCTCAAGCTGGTGCTGTCCAAGCAGGGCCAGGACGTCGTGGTCAAGGACGGTTACATCCCGCTGCCGAAGAAGGTGGTGGATAAGACGCTGCAGGACCTGGGTCTGTAAGACCTCGCACGGCCGGCGGCACAAGTGCCGGCCTCGCGCAGAGGCCCGCCACGCGATACGCGCTGGCGGGCTTCGGCGCGTCACCTCGCTGTAATTTTTCTGTCACACGGATTCACTAAATTAGGCGTCCCGAAGGGCCGCTCAGGCCCAGGAACCCTGGCATGAACGACATAGAGAACATGACCGCGAATTCCGATGTGCAACGGCTGGACTTCAACACGTCGTCGCTGAAGCGCAAACGCCGTATCCGGGCGCTGAAAGACCACCTGGCACGCTGGTACGTGTCCATCGGTGGGCTGGCCGTGCTGGGTGCCATCACCCTGATCTTCTTCTACCTGGCGCAGGTGGTCCTGCCGATGTTCCAGGGCGCCGAGCTGGAGGCCCGCGCGGCCCAGCAGCCGGCCTGGCTGGCCGAGGCCGGTGCGCCGCTGTTGCTGGCCATCGAGGAGCAGAACCAGGTCGCCCTGCGCCTGGGCGCCGACGGCCAGGCGCGCTTCTTCAGCCTGCGTGAGGGTACCTTGCTGTCGAGCCAGGCCCTGCCGCTGCCGGCCGGCAGCCATATCGTCTCGGTGGGCCAGGACACGCCCGGTACGCGCCGGCTGGTGCTGGGCCTGGACAATGGGCAGGCGCTGGTGGTCGAGCACAACTACAAGGTCAGCTACCCGAACAACCAGAAGACCATCACCCCCGAACTCGCCTATCCGTTCGGCAACGAGCCGCTGCAGCTCGACCCCGAAGGCCGTCCGATCGAGCGGGCGGCCATCAGCCTCAACGGCAAGACCCTGCTGGTCGCCGGTGCCACCGGTACCGCGCTGCACGCGCAGCGCATCAGCAGCAGCGAGAACCTGCTGACCGGCGAAGTGAGCCTGGAGCAGGAGCGCCTGGATCTGCCGCAGCTGGCCGAACCGATCCGCCAGCTACTGATCGATCCCCGCCATGCCTGGCTCTACGCCATCAGCGGCAGGTCCAGTGCGGATGTCTTCGACCTGCGCCGCAAGCAGCTCAACGGCCGCTACAAGCTGGTCGGCGACAGCCGCGAGATCACCAGCACCAGCCCGCTGCTGGGCGGCATCTCGCTGATGATCGGCGATTCCAAGGGCGGCATCGGCCAGTGGTTCATGGTGCGGGGCGCCGACGGCCAGGCCGAACTGAAGAACGTGCGCAACTTCAAGCTGGGCAGCAGCCCGATCCGCCAGATCCTGCCGGAAGAGCGTCGCAAGGGCTTTCTCGTCCTGGACGATGCCGGCAGCCTGGGCGTCTTCCACAGCACCGCGCACCGCACCCTGGTCCGGGAACAGGTCGCCGAGGGCGCCGCGCTGGCTGCCATGTCGCCGCGGGCGACCCGCCTGCTGGTGGAGTCCCAGCAGGGGCTGCAGCGCTTCGTGATCGACAACCCGCACCCGGAAATCTCCTGGAGCGCGCTGTGGGGCAAGGTCTGGTACGAGAGTTATCCCGAGCCCGACTACGTCTGGCAGTCGACCTCCGCCAACAGCGACTTCGAGCCCAAGCTGAGCCTCGCGCCGCTGGCCTTCGGCACGCTCAAGGCGGCGTTCTACGCGATGCTGCTGGCCGCGCCGCTGGCGATCTGTGCGGCGTTCTATACCGCCTACTTCATGGCACCGTCGCTGCGCAGCAAGGTCAAGCCGGTGATCGAGCTGATGGAGCGCTGCCGACGGTGATCCTCGCTTCTTCGCCGGCCTGTTCCTCGCACCGTTCCTGGAGAACCATTTGCCGGGCATCTTCAGCCTGCTGCTGCTGATGCCGCTGGGCATCCTCTTCGCCGCCTGGACCTGGAGCCGGCTGCCGCAGGGCGTGCGCCTGGCGATCCCGGATGGCTGGGAAGCGGTGCTGCTGATTCCGGTGATCCTGCTGGTCGGCTTCGGCTCGCTGGAAATCAGCGGCCACCTGGAGAACTGGTTCTTCGGCGGCGACATGCGCCTGTGGCTGTCCAACGAGATGGGCATCCCGTTCGACCAGCGCAACGCCCTGGTGATCGGCCTGGCGATGGGCTTCGCGGTGATCCCGACGATCTACTCGATCGCCGAGGACGCGGTGTTCAGCGTGCCCCGGAGCCTGACCCTCGGCTCGCTGGCGCTGGGTGCCACGCCCTGGCAGACACTGACCCGCGTGGTACTGCTGACCGCCAGCCCGGGCATCTTCTCGGCGCTGATGATCGGCATGGGCCGCGCGGTGGGCGAGACCATGATCGTGCTGATGGCCACCGGCAACACGCCGATCATGGAGGCGAACATCTTCGAGGGCATGCGCACCCTGGCCGCCAACGTCGCGGTGGAAATGCCCGAGTCCGAGGTGGGCAGCAGCCATTACCGCGTGCTGTTCCTCGCCGCCCTGGTGCTGCTGATGTTCACCTTCGTGATGAACACCCTGGCCGAGCTGATCCGCCAGCGCCTGCGCGGCAAATACGCCAGCCTGTAACCCGATTTCGCAAAAAGGTATCGATCCGTGAAAAAGGATTCGTTGAACACCTGGGTCAAGAGCGGCACACCCTGGATCTGGATGAACGCCGGCGCGGTGTCCATCGCGGTGATCATGACCCTGGGCCTGCTGGCGGTGATCGCCGTGCGCGGGCTGGCGCACTTCTGGCCGGCCGATGTGATCGTCGCCGAGTACCAGGTGCCCGGCAGCGAGCCGCGTCTGCTGGCCGGCGAAGTGGTGCAGGCCGAGGAAGTGCCGCGCGCGCGGCTGGCGGCCAGCGGCCTGCCGGTGAACGTCGAAGGCGGCGAGTTCATGACCCGCGAGCTGCTCAAGGTCGGCAACCGCGAAGTCTACGGGGCGGATTTCTCCTGGATCGTCGGCGAATGGCTGAGCGATTCGCGCAAGCCCGCCGACCTGATGGTCCTCGAGCGTCGCGAATGGGGCAATTTCTACGGCTACCTGCTGAATGTGAAGGAGGGTGGCCAGCTGGTCGCCGAGGGCGAGGGCGCCTGGGCCGAGCTGCAGCGGCGTATCGACCGCGTCGCCACGCTGTACGCGCAGATCTCGCGGGTCGAGAAGACCGACATCGGCCGCATCAACCACGGCCTCGAGCGGCTGCGCCTGAAGACCCGCAAGCTGGAGCTCGACGACCGCCTGGATGCTGCCGCCCAGGCGGAACTGGATGCCGAGCGCGCCCAGTGGGACGCCGAGTACCGGCTGCTGGAAGAGAAACTGGTCGCCCTGCAGCAGCAATTCAACCGCGACAGCATCGGCGTGCGTACCGCCGACGGCCGCGAGCAGGAGATCAGCCTGGGCAAGGTGGTGCGCGCCTTCCAGCCCAACGCCATGTCGACCCTGGACAAGCTGGGCTTCTACTTCGCCAAGCTGTGGGAATTCGTCAGCGACGACCCGCGCGAGGCCAATACCGAAGGTGGCGTGTTCCCGGCGATCTTCGGCACCGTGCTGATGACCCTGATCATGGCGGTGATCGTCACCCCGTTCGGCGTGATCGCCGCGGTCTACCTGCGCGAGTACGCCAAGCAGGGCCTGCTCACCCGGATCATCCGCATCGCGGTGAACAACCTCGCCGGGGTGCCGTCGATCGTCTACGGGGTGTTCGGCCTGGGCTTCTTCGTCTACGTGCTGGGCGGCTCGCTGGACCGGCTGTTCTATCCCGAAGCCGCGCCGGCGCCGGTATTCGGCACGCCGGGCCTGATGTGGGCCTCGCTGACCCTGGCGATCCTCACCCTGCCGGTGGTCATCGTCGCCACCGAGGAAGGCCTGGCGCGCATCCCGCGGATGATTCGCGAAGGCTCGCTGGCCCTCGGCGCGACCAAGTCCGAGACGCTGTGGAAAGTGGTGCTGCCGATGGCCAGCCCGGCGATGATGACCGGCCTGATCCTCGCCGTGGCCCGCGCCGCCGGCGAAGTGGCGCCGCTGATGCTGGTCGGCGTGGTCAAGCTGGCGCCGAACCTGCCGCTCAACGGCAACTACCCTTATCTGCATCTGGATCAGAAGATCATGCACCTGGGCTTCCATATCTACGACGTCGGCTTCCAGAGCCCCAACGTCGAGGCCGCGCGCCCGCTGGTCTACGCCACCGCGCTGCTGCTGGTACTGGTGATCGCCGCGCTCAATTTCAGCGCGATCTACATCCGCAACCACCTGCGCGAGAAGTACAAGGCGCTGGATCACTAATCGTTAGCTGGAAGCTAGAAGCTAGAAGCCTGAAGCTGGAAGCAAGAGCGCTTCGACTTCCAGCTTCAGGCTTTCAGCTTCAGGCTCTTCCCGGAGTGAGCACATGCAACCGAACACCCATGCCATCGACATTTCCGCGCTGGGCCGTGACAAGCGCAGCCTGGACCTGGCCACCGAGCAGGTAGCCATCGAGGTGCCCGACCTGAGCCTGTTCTATGGCCAGAAACAGGCGCTGTACAACGTCAGCATGAACATCCCCCGCCAGCGCGTGACCGCCTTCATCGGCCCCAGCGGCTGCGGCAAGTCGACCCTGCTGCGCTGCTTCAACCGCATGAACGACCTGGTCGATGGCTGCCGCATCGAGGGCGAGATCAACCTCGACGGCCACAACATCTACCGCAAGGGCGAGGACGTCGCCGACCTGCGCCGGCGCGTCGGCATGGTGTTCCAGAAGCCCAACCCGTTCCCCAAGAGCATCTACGAGAACGTCGTCTACGGCCTGCGCATCCAGGGCATCAAGCAGAAGCGCGTGCTCGACGAAACCGTCGAATGGGCGCTCAAGGGCGCGGCGCTGTGGGACGAGGTCAAGGATCGCCTGCACGAGTCGGCCCTCGGCCTCTCCGGCGGCCAGCAGCAGCGCCTGGTGATCGCCCGCACCATCGCCGTGCAGCCGGAAGTGCTGCTGCTCGACGAACCGAGTTCGGCACTCGACCCGATCTCCTCGCTCAAGGTCGAGGAGCTGATCTACGAGCTCAAGGCCAAGTACACCATCGTCATCGTCACCCACAACATGCAGCAGGCGGCGCGGGTGTCGGACTACACCGCGTTCATGTACATGGGCAAGCTGATCGAGTACGGCGATACCGATACGCTGTTCACCAACCCGGCCAAGAAGCAGACCGAAGACTACATCACGGGCCGCTACGGCTAGCCGGCCATGGCAAACCGCGCTGCGCGTTGTCGGCGGCGCTTGCCGTACTCGTTTGTACTGTCTGCGCGCCGCCTCCTAGCGCAGCACGCTTTGCCAAGGGCCGGCTCGTCCGGCGAGAGAACCACAGTTTCGCAAGGGCTCGATGATGATCAACAAAGACAGCCACACCCAACACATCTCCCAGCAGTTCAACGCCGAGCTGGAGGAGGTGCGCAGCCACCTGCTGGCCATGGGCGGGCTGGTGGAGAAGCAGGTCAACGACGCGGTCACCGCGCTGATCGAGGCCGACTCGGGCCTGGCCCAGCAAGTGCGCGAGGTGGATGACCAGATCAACCAGATGGAGCGCAACATCGACGAGGAATGCGTGCGCATCCTCGCCCGCCGCCAGCCGGCGGCCTCCGACCTGCGGCTGATCATCAGCATCTCCAAGTCGGTGATCGACCTCGAGCGCATCGGCGACGAGGCGACCAAGATCGCCCGCCGCGCCATCCAGCTGTGCGAGGAGGGCGAGTCGCCCAAGGGCTACGTCGAGGTGCGCCACATCGGCGACCAGGTGCGCAAGATGGTGCAGGAGTCGCTGGATGCCTTCGCCCGCTTCGATGCCGAGCTGGCGCTGTCGGTGGCGCAGTACGACAAGACCGTCGACCGCGAGTACAAGACCGCCCTGCGCGAGCTGGTCACCTACATGATGGAAGACCCGCGCTCGATCTCCCGCGTGCTCAGCGTGATCTGGGTGCTGCGCTCGCTCGAGCGCATCGGCGACCACGCGCGCAACATCGCCGAGCTGGTGATCTACCTGGTGCGCGGTACCGACGTGCGCCACCTGGGCCTGGCGCGCATGGCCGAGGAGGTCGAGGGCAGCAGGGAGCGCTGAAGTGCGGCTTGTTGCCATTGTACGGGGTGTAGGGTGCTATTTGCGTAGCGCCCTGTACACCTTCCTCAATAGATGTTCCGAAGCCAGATCGCGGAAGTCGCCATCGGCCATCAGACGGGTGAAGATTTCCTCGTTGCCTTCCATGCGGTCGATCACCAGCCCTTCGAAGGCTTTGCGGAACACATAGCCGAAGTCTTCCAGCGAGTTGGCATTGACCGCCTTTTCCAAGTCCTCGTTGGCGATGGCCTCGGCTTCGATCTGATCGAAGAACAGCTGATCCGCCTCGGTGAAGTTGGTGCCGAAGCGCTCGTTCAATGCCTTGACCAGCTCCGACAGTGGCACCTCCTCGTCGCCTGGCCGGCCGGTGCCGACATCGCTCGGGCCCTTTAGCGCGGTGGCTTCGCCTTGCGTCAGGTCGATGCTGCCCTCGCTGATCTTCTGCAGCCGGTAGTACTCCAGGGTGACCTCGTCGTCCACCTGGTAGCCCGGCCCGCTGGCATCGCGCGGCAGCTTGGTCAGCAGGAAGCGCAGGTAGGTGTACAGGCGCTCCAGTTCGGAATCCTGGTAGGGCATTACCTGAGAGAGGAAGCCATACAGGTTGCGGAAGTTGACCAGCAGCCCCTTGCACTCCAACTGCTCCTCCTCGTCGAGCCGCTTGAATCGCTCCACCGCCAGGTCGAGGATGCCGTTCATCCTGGCCTGGTCGTGCACGCTTTCCTTGCGCTTGCCGGCGAAGTACAGCGCGCAGTAGTCGCGTACCTCGTCGGCGTAGATCAGCTGCAGTTCTTCGATCTGATGCTGCAGGCGGTACAGGTGCTGTGGATCGGTCAGCGCCTCATAGGGCGTCTCGCCGTAATAGGGTTTGAACGCCGCGAAGATTTCCTCGGGCTTGTTGCGAAAATCCAGGACGAAGGTGTCTTCCTTGCCCGGCGCCATGCGATTGAGGCGCGACAGGGTCTGCACCGCCTGGATGCCGGAGAGCTTCTTGTCCACGTACATGGTGTGCAGCAGCGGTTGGTCGAATCCGGTTTGGTACTTCTCCGCCACCAGCAGCACTCGGTACTCCTCACCGGCGAAGGTCTCCGGCAGCTCGCGCTCGGAAATGCCGCCGTTCAGGCTCACTTCCGTGTAGGTCTTGTCCTTGAAGTCCGGGTCTTCCACGCTGCCGGAAAAAGCCACCAGGGATTTCACGTCGGTGTAGCCCTTGCTAGAGATATAGGCATCGAAGGCCAGCTTGTAGCGCACCGCGTGCAGGCGCGATTCGGTGACCACCATGGCCTTGGCCCGCTGGCCGATCTTGTGCCGCACATGGGTGCGGAAGTGCTCGACCATCACCTCGGTCTTCTGGTTGATGTTGTGCGGATTCAGGGTCAGGAAGCGCGCCAGGGCCAGCGCCGCCTTCTTGCGCTGCACCTGCGGGTCGTTGGCGGCGGACTGGGTCAGCTTGTAGTAGGTCTGGTAGGTGGTGTAGTGCGCCAGCACGTCGAGGATAAAGCGCTCCTCGATGGCCTGGCGCATGCCGTATTTGTGGAAGGGTGCCAGGCCGTTCGGCCCCGGCTCGTCGAACACATGCTTGGTCTTGTACTTGGGCGTGGCGGTGAAGGCATAGAAGCTGATATTGGCCTGCCGGCCGCGCTTGAGCATCTCACGCAGCACGCCGTCGTTCTCCTCGTCGGGGTTGTCTGCGCGATACTGCGCGGCGGCTTCCTCGATGCCGTGCCGGTTGAGCACGTACTTCATGTCCATCGCCGTTTCGCCGGACTGCGAGCTGTGCGCCTCGTCGATGATCACCGCATAGCGCTTGCCCTGGGTGCTGATCGCCAGGGCGTTGGGGTTGCCCTGCTGGTTGAGCTTCTCCAGGGTCTCGTTGACGAAGGGAAACTTCTGCAGCGTGGTGATGACGATCGGCGTGCCGCCGGCCAGCGCCTGCACCAGCTGCCTGGTGTCTTCGTCGATCTTCTGCACCACGCCCTGCTTGTGTTCGAACTGGTAGATGCAGTCCTGCAGCTGTTGATCCAGCACGCGGCGGTCGGTGATCACCACCACCGAGTCGAACACCTTGCCGTCGCCGGCGTCATGCAAGCTGGACAGGCGATGGGCCAGCCAGGCGATGGAGTTGGACTTGCCCGAGCCCGCCGAGTGCTCCACCAGGTAGTTGTGCCCGCTGCCATGGCTGCGGCTGTGGGTGATCAGCCGGCGTACCGCATCGAGCTGGTGGTAGCGCGGGAAGATCATGGTTTCCTTGCGGATTTTCTTGACCGCCCCATCGACGACGATGCGCTTCTCGTCCTCCTGCAGGTGCATGAACTGGCCGACGATATCCAGCAGGCTGTCGCGTTGCCACACCTCGCGCCACAGATAGCTGGTGCGGTAGCCGCCGTCGGCGGCCGGCGGGTTGCCGGCACCGGTTTCGGTCGAGGTGATCGGGCAGCCCAGGTTGAACGGCAGGAACACCGTCTTGCCGCCGGACAAGCGGGTGGTCATGAAGGCCAGGTCCTGATCCACGGCGAAATGCACCAGGGCGCGCTTCTTGAACTCGAACAGCTTCTCCTGCGGGTCGCGCTGGGTCTTGTACTGCAGCTTGGCGTCTTCGACGGTCTGGCCGGACAGCGCGTGCTTCAACTCGGCGGTAACGATGGGCAGGCCGTTGATGAACAGCACCAGATCCAGCGACTTGTTGTCCTTTTCGGAGAAGTACAGCTGGCGGGTCACCGATACGCGATTCTGCGTATAGAGCGCCAGGGTATCCGGGTTGAGGCCGTTGCTCGGCGCGAAGAAGGCCACCCGCAGTAGCTTGCCGTAACACTTGAAGCCGTGGCGCAGCACCTTGAGCATGCCCTTGGTATCCAACTCCTTGCACAGGCTGTCGAGCACCAGGCGCTGGCGCCTTCACCTTGGATGGCCTGCAATGCCTGCCATGCCTTGGGCTGAGTGCGTTGAATGAAGTCCAACACCTGGGCCGGCTCCATCGCGCGGGCGGAGTCGAAATCCTGGCTCTGGCCCTGGCTCAGCCCGGCCTCGTGCAGCAGGGAATACTCGATGGCGTCCTCGAAT
Organism: Pseudomonas sp. BAY1663; assembly: GCF_000582595.1. Taxonomy (NCBI): domain Bacteria; kingdom Pseudomonadati; phylum Pseudomonadota; class Gammaproteobacteria; order Pseudomonadales; family Pseudomonadaceae; genus Pseudomonas; species Pseudomonas sp. BAY1663. Next base: position 7,360 of record NZ_AZSV01000080.1, on the reverse strand, counting down.
TGCGCTTCGCTGTGCTTCTTGGCCACGGTCGATCCTTCTGTGAGCTTGGTGGGTGCTTTCTTGCATAGCGCATGTGTAAGTCTGGCCGAGTGATCCTTAAATACATAAATACATATGTAAGGTTTTAAGGCGGTTTCTTACATATGGATTTCTGTGTGTAAGCCTGCCTGGGCTTTCAGGCCATAAAAAGGTCGAAGTAGCGCTGGAACAGGTACAGCCGGTTGCGTCCATAGCCAGTGGTTTCCACCAAAATGTCCAGACTTTCGAGTTGTTTCACCAGGGCAGCAGCGCTCGGATGCGTCACGTCGAGTATCTCCGAGACGTCGCCAATGCTGACCATGGGTCGCTGGTACAGGTGCAGCAGCAGTTTCTTGGCGTTTTCCGCTCGTTTGCCCAGGCTGAGGATCTGGTGTTCCACCTCATGGCGCAAGGTCATGATCGCCATGAAGGTGTTCTTGCTGCTGGTGGCCGTTTCCACCACGGCGGTCAGGAAGAAACGCAGCCAGTGCAGCAGGTCGTTGGAGCTGCGCACCACGGTCAGGGCGTCGTAATAGGCCCCGCGGTTGCGCTCGAAGAAGTCCGACAGGTACAGCGCCGGCTTGTGCAACAGGCCCTTGTCCACCAGATACAGGGTGATCAGCAGGCGGCCGATGCGGCCGTTGCCGTCGAGAAAGGGGTGGATGGTCTCGAACTGGTAATGGCTCAGGGCGATGCGGATCAGGTCCGGCACCTGCACCTGCTCGTTGTGCCAGAACTTCTCCAGGTCGCCCATCAGCTCGGGCACCTCGTTCGGATGCGGCGGCACGAACACGGCGTTGTTCAGGTTGCTGCCGCCAATCCAGTTCTGCGAGGTGCGAAATTCCCCCGGCATCTTATGATCGCCGCGCACACCCTGCATCAGTACCGCATGGGTCTGCTTGAGCACGCGGATGGACAACGGCAACTGCTTGAGGTCGTCGACGGCGGTATTGATCGCCTCGATATAGTTCTGCACCTCCTGCCAGTCGTCGCGCTTCTCCGGCGCCACCTGCTCGCGGCGCATCAGCGCCTCGTCCATCTGCGTCTGGGTGCCCTCGATGCGGCTGGAGGTGTTGGCCTCCTTGGCGATATGCATGCGGATGAACAAGTCCACGTCCGGCACCATCAGCGACAGCGCATTCAGCTCCGCCAGCGCCCGCGAGGCGCGCTCCAGCAATGTGTTGAGCTGCGGGTCGAGCCACTGCCATTCGCAGTTGATCGGCGTCGGCGAAAAGCTCTTGTACTGGTACTGCTGCAGCCACTGGCCGGAGCGGAACTGTTCGACTTGCATCAGGCGACTTCCTTGTCCTGTGCGGACTGTTCAAAAACTTCGGGTGCCTGCCAGTCGCGCACATCGATCTGGCCGGTAACGGCGGCGGTGATTAGGGCGGTGCGGTATTCCTGCAGCGCTTCGATTTCTCGAATGGCCAAATCACTCAGTCGGTTACAGCGCTTCATCTGTTGATGAATATGAAGGACGATTTCTTCCTGTTCTTCCAGCGGAGGCAAGATATGGCGAATGGATTTCAGATCGGCGAGAGAGAAACGCCCCCGAGTAGCTTCGACAGATACAAGCCTGACCAAGTGGCGACCGTATTCCGAGTTGAGTAGGAAACAGAGATATTCGGCATCTATAGTGCGCTTGTCGACTTTGATGCGAACCACGTCCTGGGTCACGATGCCACTTGGTTGACCTATTGGATAGACACAGGCATCGCCAGGCGGGTCGCCGACCTTTGCGAGCAGAATGTCACCACCATCAACACGACAAAAAACCAGTTGCTTGGCTTTTTCTTCTGTTACGTACTTGTCGGATTTTCTCTGGAATCCAGTTTCCTTTACATCGCCCGAGTAAATGACAGGTACACCTTCATCGACCAATTCGGTGGTCAAGAGATCGCTACCAAAGGGGCCATTTACAAAGCTATTTCGGTCATCTGTAGAGAGGAAGTTCAGCTTGTAATTATTTTTCCAGTGTTTAGGGACACCGCCAAGCCAGTCTTGGGTACAAGGCCCAGCCAATGCTTGGGCATTAACGCCTCTAGTAACTGCCATTGTGATAATCGAGATTCGCTGCTCGTGGAGCTTTTCGATTAGCTCCTGCTTTTTCTCGATCAGGCGGTCGATTTGTACGGTTTTATGGTCGAGAAATTCAGCAATTTTTATCTGCTCTACTAGCACGGGAATACATATGCGGACATTCTTTGTGCCTATGCTTGTTAAACCAAATCGTGTTACGCCATTCGCGGCCGAGGTGAATTGGTAAGCGCCGGTGAGTGCCTGAAGGCTGTAGTAGAGAAAACTACCGGATATTGTTTCTTGCGGTCTGATGATGGTCAGGTGGTAACTGCACAGCAAGTCTTCCGCACTCTCCGTTACTAGTGCGGGGACGCCGATATCATGGGGTGACTCTGAGTCCTTTGTGATAATCACATCGCTCGGCTGTAAGCGGAATTTTTTAATCTCAGCATTGCTGGCAGTGGCTATCATGAACTCAAGTGAGTTGTTAATTTCTTTATTTTTATAAACATCTACGTAGTTGCAGAGCCTCACTATCTCCTGATCGTCCAGGCTCTTCTTGTCGACATTGCTAGTTATCAGCTCCGCAATATCATTTAGCCGGTGCGTTTCCCAGTGACTTGGGATTCGTCCAAAAACATCAAGACCTGACTCTTGATATTGCGAATACGCCCTATACCCCATCAAACCACCTCACTCAGCATGGCCATAATCTCGCCTTCCAGCGCCTTGATCTCCGCCTCGATCTCAGCCAACGGGCGCGGGGCTTCGTACTCATAGAAGTGGCGATTGAAGGGAATTTCGTAACCGACCTTGGTCTTGTCGAAGTCGATCCAGGCATCCGGACGGTAGGGCAGCACTTCGCGGGCCAGATAGTCCTGGCAGTGCTGGCGCACCCGCTTGAGCAGCGCGCTCTTGTCCACCTTGCCCTTGTTGGCGTTGCTTTCGTAATCCAACGGCAGGGGCAGGGCGATATCGGTGGGCAGGCTGACATTCTCGGTGTCGCGCAGGTCGGCATCCGGCTCGGGATTGCCTTTGGCGTCCAGGCAAATGTCGGCTTCGGGGTCCTGCTCGCCCAGGGCACCCTTGGCCAGCAAGGCCTTTCTCAGCGGCGCGCTCCAGCCGATATCGCTGCTCTTGAAGGCGGCTTTCAACAGCTTCTCGAACTCGTCGCGGTTACGGATCACTTCGCTTGCGGCGAAGCGCGGTTTGAGCCCTTCGAGAATGGCGAGGATTTTCGCCTGCTGGGCCTTGCCGGCGGCGATTTCCGCGGCGCTGGCGGCCAGGTCCTTGCGCTTCTTGCTGCTGGCCAGGCCGGCAAAGAAGCTGCCTTCCCTGACCTGCTGGATACGCGCATCGGTAATGGCGAAGTTAAGGCGCAGCGGGCGCTCGACGGTGATCTTCAGGTAGCCGAAGTCGCGGTTGTCGAGAATCCTGCTGACCAGCACGCTCTTGTTCGGATCACGCTTCTTCTTGCGGTCCGGCTCGATATTGGTCTGGATCTCATTGATGCGCAGGCGCTGGTCGTGCTGGAACTCGCCATGGATGCGGGTCAGCGCGTCGATATGGTTGGGCTCGAAGCCGCCGTTCTGGCTTTCGCCTTCGCCGAGCTTCTTGCGCTTGTCGCCCAGGCTCTTCTTCATCTTCCAGGCGAAGTCGGCAGCGTTGATCAGCTGCACCTTGCCCTTGCGCTTGGCGCTCTTGCGGTTGCTGACGATCCAGATATAGGTGGAGATGCCGGTGTTGTAAAACAGCTGGTCGGGCAGGCCGACCACGGCCTCCAGCCAGTCGTTCTCGATGATCCAGCGGCGGATATTGCTCTCGCCACTGCCGGCGTCGCCGGTAAACAGCGGCGAGCCGTTGAACACCACGGCGATGCGCGAGCCTGCACCCGGTTCGCCGCCTTCGACCTCGCTCGGCACGCGCTTGCTGAGCATATGCTGAAGGAACAGCAGGGCGCCGTCGTTGATGCGCGGCAGGCCGGCGCCGAAGCGGCCGTTGAAGCCGAGCTTGTTGTGCTCCTGGGTGACATAGTCCTGCTCGGGCTTCCATTCCACGCCGAAGGGCGGATTGGCCAGCATGTAGTGGAAGGTCTCGTCGGGGTGGCCGTCGCCGTCGACTATGCCTTCGCGGTTACGGCCTGTGCCCAGCGTGTCGCCGAAGACGATGTGGTTGGTGTCTTCGGCCTTGATCATCAGGTCGGAGCCGCAGATGGCGAAGGACTCCGGGTTGTATTCCTGGCCGTAGAGCCTGACGTCCGCTCGCGGGTTTTCGGCGAGGATGTACTTTTCCGACTCCGACAGCATGCCGCCGGTGCCGCAGGTCGGGTCGTAGATGCGCAGGTGCTTGCCTTCGGCGTAGACCTCTTCCTGGCCGTTGAACAGCAGGTTGACCATCAGCTTGATCACTTCGCGGGGGGTGAAGTGGTCCCCCGCTTCCTCGTTGGCCTGTTCGTTGAAGCGCCGCACCAGGTCTTCGAAGATGTAACCCATGGCCATATTGGGTACGCGGCCGGGATGCAGGTCGATGGCGGCGACGGCCTTGATCACTTCGAACAGACGGTTGGCGTCTTCAAGCTTCTCGATCTCGATGCCGAAGTTGAACTTGTCGAGGATCTTGCGCGCCTTGCTGGAGAAGCCGGCGAGGTAGTTGATGAGGTTGCGCGCCAGATTGTTCGGGTCGGCCAGCAGCTTTTTGAAGGTGAATTCGCTGGTGTTGTAGAAGTTTAGGTCGAACTTGCGGCAAATCATCTTCTCGATCAGTTCGTCGCTGAACTTGTCGGTGGTCTTCAGCAGCTTGTATTCCGCCAGAACCTTGTCCTTGCTGGCCTCCAGCACGCAATCCAGGCGTCGCAGCACGGTCAGCGGAATCATCACCCGACGATATTGCGGTGGGCGGTAGGGGCCGCGCAGCAGGTTGGCGATGTCCCAGATGAAGTCGCTGTGTTTCTTGAAGAGTTCCTGGTGTTCCACTGCTGATCCTTGGGGGCCTTAAAGCAAACGATGGAGTTTATGCTGCCGAACGACCTTGTGCACGGGGGCTAGCGCCGGCGCCAGCGCCTCGCTCAGATAATCGATCAGCACCCGCAGCTTCGGCGGCAGGTGGCGGTTCTGCCGCCACAGTAGCCAGGCCGCGCCCTGGTACGAGCCGGTGTAGCGCCACTCGGGCAACACCTCGCGCAGGCGGCCGTCGGCCAGCGCGGCGGCGGCGGTGAAGTGCGGCAGGCAGGTGATACCCAGGTGGGCCAGCGCCACCTGTAGCCGCGCCTCGCTATGGTTGCTGATATAGCGGCCGCGCACCGTCACCACTTCCTGCCGTTCGCCGCGGCGCAGATGCCAGCGGTTGTCGCCGGCGCTTTCTCCCAGATACAGGCAACTATGGCGCAGCAGATCCTGCGGGTGCTGCGGCTCGCCGTGCCGTTGCAGGTAGTCGGGGCTGGCGCAGAGCAGCTGGCGCACCGGTTCGAGCGGCTTGCCGGCCAGGCCGGCGGGCGGCTGGTCGGTGACCTGCACCAGCAGGTCGAAACCCTCCTCGATCAGGTCCGGGCTGCGGTCGTCGATCCGCAGCTGCACGTCGACGTCCGGGTAGCGCTGCAGAAACCCCGGCATCAGCGGGCTGACGACGAACTTGCCATAGGCCTTCGGCACGCTGAGGCGCACCAGCCCGCGCGGGCTGCGCATCAGCCGCTCGCCGATGGCCATGGCGGCCTCGGCCGCTTCCAGCATGGCCCGGCAATGCTGATAGAACTGCGCTCCCGCCTCGTTCAGCCGCAGCTGGCGGGTGGTGCGTTCGAGCAGGCGTAGCGCCAGCGCCTGCTCCAGCCTCGCCACCTGCCGGCTCACTGCCGAGGGCGTGCTGCCCAGCAGGCGCGCCGCGGCGGAGAAGCTACCGGCCTCGACCACGCGGACGAAGACCGCCATGTAGGGCAGCAGGGCTGCGTTGTCATTCGTTCCCATGTGGAACAGGTCCTGTGCTGTTTCGCTGGATTATCGATTGAGGCGCCAAGATCGACAATCGGCGCCCGATGGTTGCAACGAGGGTATTGGAATGAAAGGCGCAACGAAGCAAGGACTGTGGCTGGCCGATGGCATGCTGCTGATGGTGGCGCTGATCTGGGGCAGCAGCTACGCGGTGGCCAAGCAAGCGCTGCTGTTCTACCCGGTGCTGGGCTTCCTGGCGATCCGCTTCGGCCTGACCTTCATCCTGCTGTTGCCGCAGCTGCGCGGCGCCGGCCGCCGGGCGCTGCGGCCGGGGCTGCCGCTGGGGCTGGTGATGCTGGCGATCTTTCTCTGCGAGACCTGGGGCGTGCTGCTGACCAGCGCCAGCAATGCCGCCTTTCTGATCAGCCTGTGCGTGGTGATCACGCCGTTCATGGAGTGGCTGTTGCTGCGCCAGCGGCCGCACAACGTGCTGTTCTTCGCCTGTGCGCTGTCGCTGGCGGGTGTCTGGCTGCTGACCGGCGGTCCGCAACTGTCGCTCAATCTCGGCGATGCGCTGATGCTCGCCGCGGCGCTGTTGCGCGCGATGCTGGTCTGCCTGACCCGACGGTTCACGGCCGGCCAGTCGATTTCGGCGCTGGCGCTGACCGCCGTGCAGAGCGGGGTGGTCGCAACGGGCTGCATCCTGCTCGGCTTGTCGCTGCCGGGCGGGCTGCCGGCGCCGCCAGCGGAACCGGCGTTCTGGTTCGGCACGCTGTATCTGGTGCTGTTCGCCACGTTGTTCGCCCTGTATGCGCAGAATCTCGCGCTGGGGCGCAGCAGCGCGACGCGGGTGTCGCTGCTGATGGGCTCCGAGCCACTGTTCGGCGCACTCATCGCCGGGCTCTGGCTGGGCGAGCGGCTGGCGCCGATGGGCTGGGCGGGCGGCCTGCTGATCATGCTGGCGACGGCATGGACACTGCACTCCGGCCGGGCGGCGCCGACCAGGCCCGCCGCTGACATCGACGACGGCGTGGCGACGCGGGCCTGAGCGTAGGTTGGGTTGAGCGAAGCCCAACGAGCAAGGTTCCCGGCGATACAGCCGTTGCGGCGTGACTTTCGGCATAAGCGATGCCTGCGGGGTCGCGGGCATACCGGAGTGTTGGGCTTCGGCGCCATGCACCTCAACCGCAACCTACGGTGATGGGCTCAGCGCACGCCGAGACCCGCGCGATGGTTCACTCCTGGCGCAGTTCTGCCTGCAATGCATCCAGCGCCGCCTGGCGCTCGGCGTCCTGCAGGCGGGCGGCGGGGTTGAGCGCCGACCACTCGGGGTGGGCGCGGCAGCGTTGCAGGGCTTCCGGCAGGCTGCCTTCGCGCCAGTTGCGGTCCTGCGGCGTGCCCAG
>NZ_AZSV01000079.1:0-19873 GCF_000582595.1 Pseudomonas sp. BAY1663 | reverse complement strand
CCAGTCCGGTGTCAATCCTTGCTTCCCCAAGAAAGCGCGATGAACCACAAAAAAAAACGCCACCGCGTTTCCGGGGTGGCGTTCGTTCATCCGGACCGGCTATCACCCGCGGATGTTGTAGATGTCCTTCTCGTTCAGTTCGGCGTACTCGTACAGCCGCTTGAGATAGGCACTCTGCTGCTCCCAGACCTTGGACGCCACCGGATCGGCCTTGGCCGAGGCATCGACCACTTCGGCCGCCACTTCCTTCAGCCGCGCCAGCACTTCATCGGGCAACCGGCGTACCTCGACACCCTGCTCGCGCAGCTGCTCCAGCGCCTCCATGTTCTTGGCGTTGTAGTCGTCGAGCATGTCGCCGTTGACGTCGCGGGCCGCGGCGCGAACGATGGCCTTGAGGTCATCGGGCAGGGTTTCCCAGGCCTTGAGGTTGACGTCCAGCTCGAAGGTGACGTTCGGCTCCTGCCAGCCCGGGGTGTAGTAGTACTTGGATGCCTTGTGCAGTCCCAGGGCCAGGTCGTTGTACGGCCCGATCCACTCGGTGGCGTCGATGGCGCCGGTCTGCAGGGCGGTGAAGATCTCACCGGCCGGCATGTTGACCACAGTGCCGCCCATCTTGGTCAGCACCTCGCCGCCCAGGCCCGGGGTGCGCATCTTCAGGCCCCGGAAGTCGTCGACCGAGTTGATTTCCTTGTTGAACCAGCCGGCGGTCTGCACACCGGTGGCGCCGCAGGCCATCGGCAACACGCCGTAGGGCTTGTAGACCTCTTCCCACAACTGCATGCCGCCACCACGGTGCAGCCAGGCATTCATTTCCTGGGCGTTGGGGCCGAACGGCAGGGCGCAGAAGAATTGCGCCGCCGGCACCTTGCCCTTCCAGTAATAGGGCGCGCCATGGCCCATTTCCGCCGTACCGCGCGAGACCGCATCGAACACTTCGAGCGCCGGAACCAGTTCGCCGGCCGCATAGACCTTGACCTTCAGCCGGCCGCCACTCATTTCGTTGACCAGGCTGGCGAAGCGCTCGGCTCCGACGCCGACGCCCGGGAAGTTCTTCGGCCAGGAGGTGACCATCTTCCAGTTGAACGTTTGCTGTTCGCTGGCCTGCTTGCTTTCGCCTGCGGCCGACTTCTCGCTCTTGTCGTTGCAGCCGGCCAGCGCGGTAGCGGCCAGGCCTACGCCAGCGGCGGTGAGAATGTCACGACGTTTCATGCGGTACTCCTTGTTGTTTGTTTTTTTATTACGCGACGGCAAGGCTACGCTTTGCCGGGGGTCGATGCACTTTCGTTCCGAATGAAGCCTGCGGGCGGAAGCGATTGCACAGGCTTGCCGGCGAAACATATCCCGGGATGCGCGTGCATTTCCGGGCTCATGTAACATTAGAAGCTCCAGCGCCTCAAGCCTAGACCATGCGCTAAAAGTCGTAGGCCGATTGCTGCGACGCGCCAGTGCTGCAAGAATCGCTGTCTCCCGCCAACCTTGCGTCTACAAGAAGGACTAATAAATGTCCCAGAGCCCCCCGCCCCTGCTGCGCGTGGCCGGCCTCATCGATGCGCTCAACATGCGCCTCGGCCAGCTGTGTGCCTGGATCACCCTGTTTCTCGTCATCGGCACAGCCATCGTGGTGATACTGCGCTACGGCTTCGGCATCGGCGCCATCGCCTTGCAGGAGGCGGTCATGTACGGCCACGCCCTGGTGTTCATGGGCGCCGCCGCTTGGACCCTGCAGCGCAACGGCCATGTCCGTGTCGACATCTTCTATCAGAAGTTCAGCCCTCGCCGGCAGGCGACCATCGACGGCCTCGGGCATCTGCTGTTTCTGATCCCGGTCTGCCTGTTCATCGCGTGGAACAGCTGGGATTACGTGAGCAGCTCCTGGGCCACCCGCGAAGGCTCCAACGAATCCGGCGGGCTCAAGTTCGTCTTCCTGCAGAAGAGCATCATCCTGCTGCTGGTAGCAGCCTGGCCCTGCAGGCGCTTTCCGACCTGATCAAGACCGGCTACCGCCTCGCCGGCCGTCTGCCGGAAGCGGAGGTGAAGCATGGCTGAAATGATGGCTATCGCGCTGTTCGTCAGCATCTGCTTCGCCCTGATGTCGGGCTACCCGGTGGCCTTCACCCTGGGCGGCATGGCGCTGCTGTTCGCCGGCATCGGCGTGGTCACCGGGACCTTCGACGTCGGCTTCCTGCACGCGCTGCCCAACCGCATCTTCGGCATCATGAACAACCAGACGATGCTGGCGGTGCCGCTGTTCGTCTTCATGGGCGTGATGCTGGAGAAATCCCGGGTCGCCGAAGACCTGCTGGAATCCATGTCACGGCTGTTCGGCACCCTGCGCGGCGGCCTGGCGATCTCGGTCTGCGTGGTCGGCGCGCTGCTCGCCGCCAGCACCGGCATCGTCGGCGCCACCGTGGTAACCATGGGCCTGCTGGCGCTGCCGACCATGCTGCGCCGCGGCTACGATCCGGCCATCGCCACCGGCACCCTGGCCGCCACCGGCACCCTCGGCCAGATCATCCCGCCATCGATCATCCTGGTCCTGCTCGGCGACGTGATGTCCAGCGCCTTCCAGCAGGCGCAGCTGAGGATGGGCATCTTCTCGCCGAAGACCGTCTCGGTCGGCGACCTGTTCGTCGGCGCGCTGGTTCCCGGCCTGGTGCTGGTCAGCCTGTACATCCTCTACCTGATCGTGATCGCGATTTTCCAGCCGAAAAAACTGCCGGCCCTGCCGCAGGAAGAGCTGGGCCCGATCGAATGGGGCAAGCTGTTCGGCGCCCTGATCCCGCCGCTGGTGCTCATCGCAGCGGTGCTCGGCTCGATCCTCGCCGGCTACGCCACGCCCACCGAGGCCGCGGCCATCGGCGCGCTGGGTGCCACCGTGCTGTCGATCGCCAAGCGCCAGTTGAGCTTCACCCAGCTCAAGGAGGCGGCCTTCGGGACCACCGAGATCACCTCGATGGTGTTCCTGATCCTCATCGGCGCCTCGCTGTTCTCCCTGGTATTCCGGGGCTTCGGCGGTGAAATACTGATCGAAGACGCCCTGCATTCGTTGCCTGGCGGGGTGCTCGGCGCCTTCCTGGTGGTGATGCTGGTCATCTTCCTGCTCGGCTTCATCCTCGACTTCATCGAGATCATCTTCGTGGTGGTCCCGATCGTCGGCCCGATCCTGCTGGCCATGGGCCTGGACCCGATCTGGCTCGGCGTGATGTTCGCCATCAACCTGCAAACCTCCTTCCTCACGCCACCCTTCGGCTTCTCGCTGTTCTACCTGCGCGGCGTGACGCCCCGCAGCGTACCGACCAGCGTCATGTACAAAGGCGTGCTGCCATTCATCCTGATCCAGATCGGCATGCTGGTGGTCGCGTACATCTGGCCCGACATCGTCACCTGGCTGCCGGAGCAGGTATACGGCAAGTAACCGCGCACCGACGCCCGTCCACGACGGGCGTCGTGCTTCCTGCACCGCGCATCCCGCTACAATCGGCTCCCGTCCGCACGTTCACTCGCACCATGTCCGCCTCTGCCCTGCTTGAGCGCTTCCACGCACTGGACCGCTTCCTCGTCGAACACCAGCCGCTCTGGCGCCCGCGCCCGTTCGTCAGCCACGTGCTGCCCTGGGAAAACGTCCATGCGCAACTCGCGGCCTGGCTGCGCCAGCGCTCGCTGGCCGATGCCGAAGCCGCGCATACCCGCCCGGCCATGCTGGCGGCGCCAGCACCGTTCCCGCAGCTGGCCGAGAGCGCCAGCCGCCTGAGCCATATCGAAGCGCTGCCCGCCCATGAACGGGCGGCCGCCGACAGCCGCCAAAGCGTCGATGTGCCCGGGCGCAAATGGCTGCAGATCCAGGCCTTCGCCGCCCGCCTGCAATTTCACCAGAAGCCCCGTCACTGGCTGGACTGGTGCGCCGGCAAGGGGCATCTCGGCCGTCAGCTGGCCCGCGACGGCACGGCGCTGACCTGCCTGGAATGGGATCGCGCGCTGGTCGAGGACGGCGCCCGGTTGAGCGCGCGGCTCGGCATCGCCGCCAGCCATCGATGCCAGGACGTGCTCGCCGAAGATGCCGCGCAGTGCGTGCAGGCAGGCCACACCCCCGTCGTACTGCATGCCTGCGGCGATCTCCATGTACGGCTGTTGCAGCTGGCCATCGACAAGCAATGCCGGCAACTCGCCGTGGCCCCCTGCTGCTACAACCGTACCCGCGCCGTGCGCTACACGCCGCTGTCGCGCGCGGCGAAGGCCTCGTCGCTGGTGCTGTCACGCGACGACCTGGGCCTGCCGCTGAGCGAAACCGTCACCGCCGGGGCCCGTGACCGGCGCAACCGCGACCAGTCGATGGCCTGGCGCCTGGGCTTCGATATCCTCCAGCGCCGCCTGCGCGGGCAGGACGACTACCTGCCGACGCCCTCGCTGCCCAGCGCCTGGCTGAAGAAAGACTTCGAGCGCTACTGCCGCGACCTGGCCGACCTGAAGCAGCTGCCACCTCCCGGCAACGAAGACTGGCCACAACTGGAACGCGCCGGCTGGCAGCGCCTGGCCGAAGTGCGCAACCTGGAGCTGCTGCGCGGCCTGTTCCGCCGCCCGCTGGAACTCTGGCTGCTGCTCGACCGCGCCCTGCTGCTGGAGGAACACGGCTACCAAGTCCGCCTCGGCAGCTTCTGCCCGAGCGAGCTGACGCCGCGCAACCTATTGCTGCTGGCCGAGCGCGGCATCCCAGCCGAAATGTGAAGCGGCCCCAGCAAGCAAGCGCAAGTGCCCGCCCGCGCCGGTGCGGAACGGCAGCCCTGTGATTCACTTCCCGCGGACGTATTTGCGCACATCCTCGGAGGCGCCAGTCGTCCACGCATCGACCAAGGGGCGAAGCTGCGACTGCTGGACGCCGCCCTGACCGTCATCCGCCTTCGAGATCCGTTCGCCGGTTCCGCCGCGCACGGCTGCGTACAGAAGATCCCCCGACTGGCTGTCCATGACGTGCGTTTCTACGGCAACCGCTGCCTCACGCGGCCTGCCGCCGTCCAGTGCCGCCTTGGCGCCGGTCAGGACCAGGGCAATGGGAATGTATTGGTAGGCCTTGAGCGCTTCGGACTCGGCCCCGACTGCGGTGATGGCGACACGCATACGGGCGACGCCCGGCCCCGCGCGATCGACCAGCTGAACCTGCTGCCCGATCTTGCTGCGCAACGACTGGTCAATTGCATTGCGGATCTGCGTCAGCGTTTGCATCGAGACATCGTCGGTCGGCTTGGGATCGGGATAGAACACGACCGGATCGAGCCACACCGCATCGTACCTGGCAGGCGTGAACGCCGGATTCACGTACACCTGACGGGAGCCGCCATCCGCAGTGGATTCCTGCTTCAGCTGCGAGTAGTCCGGCAGGAAGCCCGACCCCGTGGAAGGCGTCGATGTCGAACAGGCCGACGCCAGAAGCGTCGCCGACAGACAAAGCAGAGCCGTATGCAGTGTTTTTTTGGTATTCATTGTTCTGTTCCTTGCTAGGAGAGAATCCTGAGATCGGGCGGGCTTTCTAGAAACGAATCGCCAAGCCTGCCATTGGGCCTTTTTGCACAACGTCGAATTCGAACCCCTCTTTTTTATAGTCCACGCCCACGGCTGATACCCGCGCCCGATGCCCGCATCCCAATCGGTTCACGACACGAAGTGGCGGCGGCATCAACGGTCTGTCTTGCCGTCATGCGCAGCAGCAGCGGGGGGTGGGCGGAAGGCGGCAGCTGAAGCGGTACATCCACCGGTTTACAGGGCTAGGCCAATCGTTATAATGGCGCCCCTCTTATGCCGGTATAGCTCAGCTGGTAGAGCAACTGACTTGTAATCAGTAGGTCCCGGGTTCGACTCCTGGTGCCGGCACCATCAAATACAAACGACAAAGGCCCGCGTGAGCGGGCCTTTGTCGTTTTCGGGCATATCGAACGCCTGCTTAGAGCTTGGCGATCGAGACCTCGGTGGATTTGACGAAGGCGATCACCTCGCTGCCGACGCCCAGTTCCAGCTCTTTCACCGAGCGCGTGGTGATCACCGACGTGACGATGCCGGCGGCGGTCTGCACGTCGATTTCCGACAGCACGTCGCCGATGACGATGCCCTCGATGGTGCCTTTGAACTGGTTGCGCACGTTGATGGCTTTGATGGTCATGGTATTTCTCCTAGGGTCGAAATTAGCTGCTTTTAAAGCGCCCAACGTAACTGCGTGGGCAAGGGTGATACGGGATCGGCCTGTGCCGGCAGCGCCGGGCGTTGCAGGACGCGGTCGAGCACTTCGGCTTCCAGCGCGGCCAGGTGCGCCGAGCCGCGGTGCCGCGGGCGCGCCAGATCGACCGGCAGGTCGAGGCCGATGCGACCGTCCTCGATGAGGATCACCCGGTCGGCCACCGCCACCGCCTCGGCCACGTCGTGGGTCACCAGCAGCACGGTGAAGCCGTGCTGCTGCCAGAGGCGCTCGATCAGTTGCTGCATCTCGATACGGGTCAGCGCATCCAGCGCGCCGAGCGGTTCGTCGAGCAGCAACAGGCGCGGCTGGTGGATCAGCGCGCGGGCCAGCGCCACGCGCTGTTTCTGCCCACCGGACAAGGCCGCCGGCCACTCGTTGGCCCGGTCGGCCAGGCCGACCGCGGCCAGTGCCTCGCGCGCCTTGGGTCGCCAGTCGCCGGCAAGGCCCAGGCCGACGTTGTCGATCACCCGTTTCCAGGGCAGCAGGCGGGCATCCTGGAACATCAGCCGGGTGTCGTCGCGGGCGGCGGACAGCGGAACGTTGCCGGCCAGCAAGGCACCCCGGCTCGGCTGGTCGAGGCCGGCCAGCAGGCGCAACAGGGTGCTCTTGCCGCAGCCACTGCGACCGACCACGGCGACGAACTGGCCGGCCGGGATGTGCAGGTCGATGCCCCGGAGCACTTCGCGCTCGCCGAAGGCCTTGCCGATGCCTTCGATGACCAGCGGGATGCCCTGGCGAATGCTGTGCAGCGCGGTCATTGCGCACCTCCCTGGGTCTGGTAGGCCGGGTGCCAGCGCAGCCAGACGCGCTCCAGCCCGCGGGCGGCGACGTCGGCCAGCTTGCCGAGCACGGCGTAGAGCAGGATCGCCAGCACCACGACGTCGGTCTGCAGGAATTCACGGGCGTTCATCGCCAGGTAGCCGATGCCGGAGCTGGCAGAAATGGTCTCGGCGACGATCAGCGTCAGCCACATGAAGCCGAGGGCGAAGCGCACGCCGACCAGGATCGACGGCAGCGCGCCGGGCAGGATCACCTGGCGGAACAGGGCGAAGCCGGACAGCCCGTAGCTGCGCGCCATCTCCACCAGCGCCGGGTCGACGTTGCGGATGCCGTGATAGGTGTTCAGGTAGATCGGGAACAGCGTGCCGAGGGCGACCAGGAAGACCTTCGCGCTCTCGTCGATGCCGAACCAGAGGATCACCAGCGGGATCAGCGCCAGGTGCGGCACGTTGCGGATCATCTGCACCGAACTGTCGAGCAGGCGCTCGCCCCATGTCGACAGGCCGGTGATGAAGCCCAGCAGCAGGCCGAGGCCGCCGCCGATGGCGAAGCCGACGCCGGCGCGCCAGCCACTGATGGCTAGGTGCGTCCAGATATCGCCGCTGGCCAGCAAGTCCCAGCCGGCCGCGAGCACGGCGCTGGGCGCCGGCAGAATGCGCGTGGACAGCAGCCCGAAGACCACCGCCCCTTGCCAGGCCGCCAGCAGCGCCACCGGCAAGGCCCAGGGCGCCAGGCGCAGGGCGAGGTTTTTGATCGTGATACTCATGCCCTACCTCGAATCATCGTTTGGTCTACCGGACAGAGCACCAATCGGTGCCTGCCTTCCTCGATAAGTGGCCACATCCCTGCGGCCTCGTGCGCTCCTGCGTTTACGTGCGCCATGCGCAACCCGACCATTCCAGGTCCGTAGGGTGGAAAACTCGCGCAGCGATTTTCCACGCGTACTGGACATCGGCTCCGTGTCAGTCCCGACGCTCCTCCGCGTGGATGGCTTCGGCCATCCACCCTACGTCTGGCCGGATGTTCTACATGGAGCGTCAGCCGGCGACCGCTGCCTTCGGCAGGATGTCGCTAGAGATCATTTCGCCGAACGGGCTGACGTAACCGCGGCTTTCCGGACGGTGCGGCTGGGCGATGTCCAGGTGCGGGAACAGCAGCTCGGCGACGCGGTAGCTCTCTTCCAGGTGCGGGTAGCCGGAGAAGACGAAGGTATCGATGCCGAGATCGGCGTACTCCCTGACCCGCGCGGCTACGGTCGGGCCATCGCCGACCAGCGCGGTTCCGGCGCCACCGCGCACCAGGCCGACCCCGGCCCAGAGGTTCGGTGCGACCACCAATCGATCACGGCGGCCGCCATGCAGTGCGGCCATGCGCTGCTGGCCGACCGAGTCGAAACGTGCCAGCGAGGCTTGGGCCCTGGCGATGGTTTCGTCATCCAGGTGGCTGATCAGACGGTCGGCGGCGGCCCAGGCTTCTTCGTTGGTTTCGCGCACGATCACGTGTAGACGAATGCCGAAACGCACCGTGCGACCCTGCCTGGCGGCGCGGGCGCGCACGTCGGCGATCTTCTCGGCCACCGCTTCCAGCGGCTCGCCCCAGGTCAGGTACAGTTCCACCTGTTCGGCGGCCAGCTCGTGGGCCGCCTCGGAAGAGCCGCCGAAGTACAGCGGCGGACGCGGCTGCTGGATCGGCGGATAGAGCAGCTTGGCGCCCTTGACCTGGATGTGCTTGCCGGCGTAGTCGACCGTCTCGCCTTCCAGCACCCGGCGCCAGATGCGGGTGAATTCGACGGCCGCTTCGTAGCGTTCTGCATGGCTCAGATTGAGGCCGTCGGCCGCCAGTTCGTCCGGGTCGCCGCCGGTGACCAGGTTGAACAGTGCGCGGCCGTTGGACAGCCGGTCCAGGGTCGCCGCCTGGCGCGCCGCCACGGTCGGCGAGATGATGCCCGGGCGCAGGGCGACGAGGAATTTCAGCCGCTGCGTCAGCGGGATCAGCGAGGCGGCGACCAGCCAGGAGTCCTCGCAGGAGCGCCCGGTGGGAATCAGTACGCCGCCGTAGCCGAGGCGATCGGCCGCCTGGGCGACCTGGCCGAGGTAACCATGGTCGACGGCGCGGGCGCCTTCGGCGGTGCCCAGGTAATGGCCATCACCATGGGTGGGCAGGAACCAGAAGATATTCAGACTCATATGATGCTCCGTGTCGGTCGGTATGGCGCGCCGCCGGGCGCCGCGCCGGGAACGGTGGGCGCAGCCGTCATTCGGCGTGCTGGGCGATACCCTTCGGCGGCGTCCAGACGACGTCGGCGATGGCCAGTTTTTCGGAATCAGCCTGAGCTCGGTGAAGGTGTCGGCGATGGCCTGCTGCGCGCGCACCACGGCCGGATCGATCGGCCGGGCGCCATAGCCTGGCGGACCACCGCCTTGCGGGTGATCGTGGGGGACAGGCCGAGCAGCGGCGCCACTTGCGCGGTCGCCTCGTCGACGTTGCCTTCGACCAGTGGCCGATGTCGCGGATCTCGTCGATCAGCGTGGCGACGACCGCGGGGTGGCGTTCGGCGAACGGCCGCGCGGCGAGATAGAACTGGTGGTTGCTGACCAGGCCCTGGCCATCGCGCAGCGTGCGCGCCTGCAGCTGCTCCTCGGCGGCGGCCTGGAAGGGGTCCCAGATCACCCAGCGTCGACGCTGCCGCGTTCGAACGCGGCACGCGCATCGGCCGGCGGCAGGTAGACCGGCTGGATGTCGGCGTATTCCAGCCCGGCCGACTCCAGCGCGCGCACCAGCAGGTAGTGCACGTTGGAGCCCTTGTTGAGGGCGATCTTCTTGCCCTTGAGCTCGGCCAGCGAGCGGATCGGCGAGTCCTTGGGCAGCAGGATCGCCTCGCCGCTGGGTGCCGGCGGCTCGTGGGCGACGTAGAGCAGGTCGGCGCCGGCCGCCTGGGCGAACACCGGCGGGGTTTCGCCGGTCACGCCGAAGTCGATGGAGCCGACGTTGAGCCCCTCGAGCAACTGCGGGCCACCGGGAAACTCGGTCCACTGCACGGTAAAGCCCTGCCCGGCCAGGCGCTTCTCCAGCGTGCCGCGGGCCTTGAGCAGCACCAGGGTGCCGTATTTCTGATAACCGATACGCAGGACCGATTCCTGCTGCGTTTGGGCCTGGGCCCGGGCGATGGCGCCGAAGGAAATGGCCGCCGTGAGCAGGGCGACCAGTCCTCGACGCAAGGTGTTGGTGCGCATGGCACTCTCCTTTGCAGTCTGGATATGGAATTACGGCCTGCTTGCCCGTTGGCGGGCGAGTGAGACTGTAGAAACCGCCGCGAGGCGGGCGTTACGTGTAGCCCGGTGGCATCCGGGAATACGGGTAGGGTCAGATGCTCCAGCGTGCGGCGGCCAGCCGTTCGTGCAGCAACTGGGGATCGAGCGGCTGCGGCCGGCGCGCCAGTGCGGCCTGCAACTGCTGCAACGCTTCGACCAGCCGCGCCTGCAGCTCGGGCGCCAGGCTGGCCGGGTGTTGCGCGTCGGCATAGCTGATCTGCGTATCGACCGCATAGACGCCGTGCAGCATCTCCTGGGCCTTGAGCGCGGCGAGCACCGGCTTGAGCGCATAATCCACCGCCAGCATGTGCGCGACACTGCCGCCGGAGGCGATCGGCAGCACCACCTTGTGCGCCAGGGCGCGCTCGGGCAGCAGGTCCAGCAGCGCCTTCAGCGCACCGGAAAACGACGCCTTGTAGACCGGCGTGGCGATCAGCAGGCCGTCGGCCAGCGCGACGTGCTCGATCAGTTGCCGCACCAGCGGGCTGTCGAAACGGGCATGCAGCAGATCGCTGGCATCGAAGTCGCGGATGCCATAGCTCACCACGTCGATGCCGCGCTCGCGCAGCCAGTCGCCGGCGACGTCCAGCAGCACACCGGAGCGCGAACGCTGGCCGGGGCTACCGGCGAGAGAAACGACCAACATGAAAGGCTTCCTTCTACTCGATCAACGATTGGGCTGCGGGGTCAGGCGCAGGTAGGGCTTCACCGCGCGGTAGCCCTTCGGGAAGCGTTGCCTGATCTCGTCCTCGTCCTTGAGCGACGGCACGATCACCACCTCGTCGCCGTCCTGCCAGTTGGCCGGGGTGGCGACCTTGTGCTCGTCGGTCAACTGCAGCGAATCGATCACCCGCAGGATCTCGTGGAAATTGCGCCCGGTGCTGGCCGGGTAGGTGATGGTCAGGCGCACCTTCTTGTTCGGGTCGATGACGAACAGCGAGCGCACCGTCAGGGTATCGCTGGCATTGGGGTGGATCAGGTCGTAGAGCTCGGAGACCTTGCGGTCGGCATCGGCCAGGATGGGGAAGTTGACGCGGGTGTTCTGCGTCTCGTTGATGTCGTCGATCCACTTGACGTGCGAGTCCACCGGGTCCACCGACAGGGCGATGGCCTTGACACGGCGCTTGGCGAACTCGTCTTTCAGCTTGGCGGTGAAGCCGAGCTCGGTGGTGCACACCGGGGTGAAGTCGGCCGGGTGCGAGAACAGCACACCCCAGCTGTCGCCGAGCCACTCGTGGAAACGGATGCGGCCTTCGCTGGAGTCCTGTTCGAAATCGGGGGCGATGTCGCCGAGGCGGATACTCATGGTGCTGCTCCTTGGGGTTGTCCGAGGCGCCACTATGCGGGCAAAGCATCTAAATGAAAAAGAATAGATAATGATTTGTTTATTTCTTAATTGAATAAGACATAACGAAAGGCGTCCCTCGACGAATCAACGACGGCGGATCAAAAAAAAAAACCGAGCCATCGGGCCCGGAAAAAGGTTGCCACTCTCGAGGAGTAGGGTTACAGCACGTGCGACTGGTACAGCTCGGTCAGCGCCTCGCCGCGCAGCGAGGCCAGCTGTGGCGAGCGACGATCCCTTGGATGCGGCAAGGCCACGACCAGTTCGCGCTGCAGGCGGCTCGGCGTGCCGCCGAGGATCAGCACGCGGTCGCTGAGGTAGAAGGCTTCGTCGAGGTCATGGGTGACCAGCAGCACGGCGATTTCGTAGCGGGCGGCCAGTTCGGCGGTCAGGTCCTGCAGCTTCATGCGGGTGAACGCGTCCACCGCGCTGAATGGCTCGTCGAGCAGCAGCACCTGCGGCCGGCCGTAGAGGCCGCGGGCGATCACCGCGCGCTGGGCCTGGCCGCCGGAGAGCTGCTTGGGCAGGGCCTCGGCATGGGCGCCGAGCCCCACGTCGGCGAGCAACTGGCGCACCCAGGCCTGCTCGGCGCGCCCGCCGGCGGCGAAGCCGACGTTCTGCGCCACGCTGAGCCAGGGCATTAGCCGCGGTTCCTGGAACACCACGCCGACGCCATTGCCGGGCTGCAGCTGCGAACTCAGGCTCAGCTCGCCGCGAAAGTCGCGGTCGAGGCCGGCGGCGATGCGCAGCAGCGTGCTCTTGCCGCAGCCGCTGGGACCCAGCAGGCTGACCACCTCGCCGGGCGCCAGGCTCAGGCTGACGTCGTCGAGCACCGGCAGGTCGACGTAGGCCTTGTGAATGTGTTTCAACTCGAGCAATGCGCTCATCGTCAGCCCTCCCCGCCCTGGTAGCTGTCGCGCCAGCGCAGCGCGCGGGTTTCCCAGTGCTTGAGCAGGCTGTCGCTGAGCTTGCCGAGCAGCGCCAGCAGCAGGATGGCGGCGATCACCAGATCCGGCCGCGAGGTTTCCCGGCCATCGCTGAGCAGGTAGCCGAGGCCGCGGGTGGCGGCGATCAGTTCGGCGGCGACGAGGAACATCCAGCTCAGGCTCAGGGCGCCGCGCAGGCCGGTGAACAGATTGGGCAGCGCCGCCGGCAGCAGGATGCGCCGCACCAGCGTCAGCGGTTCGAGGTGGTAGAGCTGGCCGACTTCGACCAGCTTGCGGTCGACGTTGCGGATGCCGGCGAGCAGCGCCAGGTAGACCGGGAAGAAGGCGCCGAGCGCGATCAGGACGATCTTCGGCGTTTCGTCGATACCCAGCCAGAGCAGCAGCAGCGGCACCCAGGCCAGGCTGGGGATCGCCCGCAGGGCCTGGAAGGTCGGCTCCAGGTAGGCCTCGGCGCGGCGGCTGAGGCCGACCCAGGTGCCGATGGCGATGGCCAGCGCGGCGCCGATCAGGAAACCGGCCGCGACCCGCAGCAGACTGGCCTGCAGGTGCCGCCACAGCTCGCCGCTCTGCGCCAGCGCGTAGAGGGTCTGCGCCACCTGGCTGGGCGCCGGCATCTGGTGCGCGGGCAATACGCCGCTGCGCACCAGAGTTTCCAGCAGAGCCAGGAGCAGCAGGGGCACCACCCAACCGCGCAGGTCGGTCAGTGCCGGCCGCCAGCCGGGGAGCCGTTCAGCCCAGCGACCGATGACGAGGTTGAGCGCGCCCATCGGTCAGTCCCCCGCCTTGGCCACGTTGCTGCCAATCACCTGAGCGGCCAGTTGCGGCTGGATCAGTTGGTCGACCACCTGAGCGACGTCGGTACCCGGACGCACCAGTTGCTCGTCGAGCAGGATGGGTGCGGCGGCTTTCAGCGCCTTGATGTGTTCGGCGCCCGGCTGCGGATTGCTGAAGTCGGTGCGTGACAGCTGCAGCTTGGCCACTTCCAGCGGCAGCTTGGCTTCGTCGGCGAGCAACTGGGCCAGGGCATCGGGGTTGGCGATGGCCCACTGACGCGCCTGCTCGTAGGCGGCGATCACCTGCTTGATCAGCTCGGGCTGCTGCTTGGCGAAGGTCTCGGTGACGCTGAGCACGCTGTAGCTGTTGAAGTCGCGGTTACGGTACAGCAGGCGCGAGCCGGCCTGCAGCTCGCTGGAGGCCATCAGCGGATCGAGCCCGGCCCAGGCATCGACGTCGCCGCGCTCCAGGGCGACCCGGCCGTCCGGATGCTGCAGGTGGACGATCTCCACGGCGTTCTTGTCCAAGCCGGCCCGCTGCAGGCTCTGCAGCAGGAACAGGAAGGGATCGGTGCCCTTGGTGGCGGCGACCTTCCTGCCCCTGAGGTCCTCGAGGGTCTCGATCGGCGAATCCTTGGGCACCACCAACGCGGTCCATTCCGGGCGGCTGGCGACGTAGACGGTCTTGATCGGCGCGCCGTTAGCGCGGCTGAGCACGGCGGCCAGGCCGGCGGTGGAGGCGAAATCGGTGCTGCCGCCGTTGAGGTATTCCAGCGAGCGGTTGCTGCCCTGGCTGAACACCCACTTGACGGCGATGCCTGGGGTTCGAGGGCCTTTTCCAGCAGCCCCTGCTGCTTGAGCACCAGGCTGGTGGGAGCGTAGTAGGCATAGTCCAGGCGCACTTCCCCGGAAGGCGCGGCCTGTACGGAAACGGGTAGCCAGGCGGCGAACAACGCAGCAAGGCCGAGGCGCAAGGCATTCTTTTTCATAATCATCTCCTCGATCGGATGAAACACCTTCCGGCCCGTTGGCGGGCCGGTCAGGAGATGGGTACGCCAGGGGCGTGTTACAGCAGAGTCAGGCTGTAGGTCAGGTACAGACGGTTCTCGTCCAGATCGGTGGTGACGTTGCCGCGCTGGCTGGCGTTACGCCAGGACAGCCCCAGGCCCTTGAGCGGACCGTCCTGCAGGGTATAGTCCAGGCGGAAGTCGCGCTCCCACTCCTTCAGGTCGTCATCGGCCGAATCGACGTTGTCGCCCTTGAGGTAGGCCACGCTGGCCTTCAGCCCCGGGACGCCCAGCTTGGCGAAGTCGTAGCCGTACTCGGCCACCCAGGTGCGCTCACCGGCGCTGAGGAACTTGCCGATCTGGCGGTCGGTGATCAGGTAGGCCGTGGCACCACCGCCCTGGTCGAGGAAGGGGAAGGCGCTATCGCCTTCGACCTGCTGGTAGCCCAGGCTGGCAAAGTGGCCGCCCAGGGTATAGGTGAACAGGGCGCTCCAGGTCTGGTTGTCGACTTCGCCCAGCGTCACGCCGTTGCCGTAGTAGCCGTTACTGGTATAGCCCTGGGCGCGACCGGCGACGCTGCCGTTCTTGCCGTCGGAATCGCTGTCGAAATAGCGCAGGTCAGTTTTCAGCGAGCCCGGGCCAATGGCCCAGTTGTGCACCAGGCCCAGGAAGTGCTGTTTGTAGAAGTCTTCCAGGTTGCCGTAGTAGTACTGCAGCGTCAGGTCCTTGGTAGCCTTCCAGTCGCCGCCGGCGAAGTAGAACTTGTTGGTATCGGCATCGCCGCTGGCGCCACCGATACGCAGACCGATGTCATCGGTGGAACTGCGGGTCTTGGTGCTTTCCAACTGGCCGGCGGTCAAGGTCAGGCCGTCGATCTCGCTGGAGGTGACCTGGCCGCCCTCGAAGGTCTGAGGCAGCAGGCGGCCGTCGTTGTAGTTCACCACCGGCAGCTTCGGCAGCAGGGTACCGATGCGCGCCTCGGTCCTGGACAGGCGTACCTTGGCGGTCACCCCGGCCTTGCTGTAGTCGTCCACGGCGCTGTTGTCGCTGTCCAGCGGGAACAGCTGGCCCGGCGTGCGCTCACGACCGGCCTTGGAGCTGGAACCACCGGAGTCCAGCTTCACGCCCAGCAGGCCGATGGCATCCAGGCCGAAGCCGACGGTGCCCTCGGTGAAGCCGGAGCTGTAGTTGAAGATGAAGCCCTGCCCCCACTCGGACACTTCGGCATTGTTGTTGGGGGTGTTCTTGGCGTCACGATCGAAATAGAGGTTGCGCAAGCCAAGCGTGGCCTTGCTGTCCTCGATGAAACCGGCGGCGCTGGCTTGCTGGGCGAGAATGCCGAAGGCGACGGCCAGGGCGAGTGTGGATCGGTTCATGCTTGTGCTCCAGATGCATTGCTGTTGTGTGGTGTGGCAACTGCACTGGGGCTCGAGCGAAACGGTGCATGCATGCGCCGGATCAGCGGTGTCTTCTCAAGCCCCAGGTACGGGCCCGATGCGGCGGTCCGCTGTCGGCTACGGGCAAATTTACGGGAGAATGACTAATCCCCAAAAAGAATTGTTTTTTACTTTGTAATTCCTAAAAAGAATAAAAGCATTTCATTCGATTCCCTCTAAGAAAATTCCCAAAAGTTATTGGATTTGCTTTTTTTAGATCGGATAGCTTCCACACACCGGATCACCGGACTACCCATTCCTATTGCAGTAGTACGTGATCCGGCCCTGCGCATGGCGGCCGGCGCGTCAATATCGAGGCCTGTCATGTTTCCCATCCGTTTTTCCCGTAACGCCGTGCTCGCCATCGGCCTTGCCGCCGGACTGCTCGGCGCCTCGATCACCGAGGCGGCCACCCCGCTGCGCATCGGTTACCAGAAGTCTTCGACGCTGATCAGCCTGCTCAAGAGCCAGGGCACGCTGGAGCGCGCCCTCGCGGAGCAGGACGTGCAGATCAGCTGGCACGAATTCCCCAACGGCCAGCCGCTGCTCGAAGCGCTGAACGTCGGCAACATCGACCTCTCCGCCGACGTCGCCGACACCGTGCCGGTATTCGCCCAGGCGGCCGGCGCCCAGCTCGCCTATTTCGCCCAAGAAGCGCCGTCGCCCAGCGCCCAGGCGATCCTGGTCCGCGAAGACTCGCCGGTCAAAAGCCTGGCCGACCTCAAGGGCAAGAAGATCGCCGTGACCAAGGCCGCCGGGGTGCATTACCTGCTGATCGCCGCCCTGGAGCAGGCCGGGCTGAAATTCAGCGACATCGAGCCGGCCTACCTGACGCCGGCCGATGGCCGCGCCGCCTTCGAGAACCGCAAGGTGGACGCCTGGGTCACCTGGGAGCCCTTCCTCAGCGGCGCCCAGCAGCAATTGCCCACCCGCATCCTCAGCGACGGCAAGGGCTTGGCCGACTACCAGCGCTACTACCTGACCAGCGCCACGTTCGCCGAACGTCATCCCGAGGTGTTGCAGACCGTGTTCGCCGAACTGGTCAAGACCGGCGACTGGCTGCGCGCCAACCCGCGCCAGGCTGCCGAAGTGCTCGGCCCGCTGTGGGGCAACCTCGACCCAGCCATCATCGAGCAGGCCAACGCCAAGCGCAGCTACCGGGTGCGCCTGGTGGCGCCGGACAGCCTCGGCGAACAGCAGAAGATCGCCGATGCCTTCTTCGGCGCCGGCCTGCTGCCCAAATCGGTGGACGCACACAACGTGAGCATCTGGAGCCCAAAATGAGCGCCGAGGCTAGCCTGTATCCCAGCCTGCGTGACGAACCGCTGTTCGCCGCGCACCTGTTCCCCGCCGATTTCGGCAGCCGCACGGCCAAGGTCGAGCGCTTGGCCCGACACCTGGCGGCCAGCGCGGTCGAGCGTGACCGCCAGGGCGGCAGTCCACGCGCCGAGCGCGAGCTGCTGCGCGACAGCGGCCTACTGACCCTGGCCGTGCCCCAGCAGTACGGCGGCCAGGGCCTGGCCTGGCCGGAGATCTACCGCATCGTCCGCTACCTGGCGGCGGTGGACAGTTCGCTGGCCCACCTGTTCGCCTTCCAGCACCTGCAGGTGGCGACCCTTCTGCTCTTCGGCAGCCCCGAGCAGCAGCGCCACTGGCTGACCCGCACCGTTCAGGAACGCTGGTTCTGGGGCAACGCCACCAACGGCCGCGACAACGGCCTGGTGTTGAGCCGCCGCGAGGAACACTACGAGCTCGACGGCAGCAAGTCGTTCTGCTCCGGCGCGCTGGGCGCCGACGCCCTGGTGATCAGCGCGCCACGCGGCAGGAACGCCGAGGACCGGGTATTCATCATCCTGCCCGGCCAGCGCGATGGCCTGAGCATCAACGAGGACTGGGACGGCTTCGGCCAGCGCCAGACCGACAGCGGCACCATCCAGTTCGAGCAGGTGTTCGTCGGCAGCGGCGAACTGCTCGGCCCGGTCGGCCCCAGCCCGCGCACCACGCTGCGTGCCTGCCTGTCGCAGTTGATCCTCACCCAGCTCTACCTGGGCAACGCCCAGGGCGCGCTGGACGCGGCGCTGCGTTATACCCGCGAGCAGGGCCGGCCCTGGCCGTCCTCGGGCGTGGCACAGGCCAGCGACGATCCGTTCATCCAGCAACGCTACGGCGAACTCTGGCTGCGTTACCGCAGCGCCCTGCCGCTGGCCGAACAGGCCGCCCAGCGGCTGCAGGCGGCCTGGGAAAAACCGGCGCTGACCGCCGCCGAGCGTGCCGAGGTGGCCCTGGCCATCAGCGAGGCCAAGGTGGTGGCCGTGCGCGCCGCGCTGGACATCACCAGCCAGATCTTCGACGCATGGGTGCCCGCGCCACCAGCTCGCGCTACGGCTTCGACCGCTTCTGGCGCAACGTGCGCGTGCACAGTCTGCACGACCCCATCGACTACAAGGTGCGCGACCTCGGCCACTGGCTGCTCAGCGGCCAGGGCCCGGCACCGTCGCTGTACAGCTGAAACGCAAGCTGCAAGTGATCAGTGTGCGGGCCGAGACCCCAAGCTCGCCCGTTCTTTCCTTGTGGCGCAAATACGGTATATGCAACCGGACCACCGGAGCCCAGCCCTTTTTCACGCCGCTCCGGTACTCGTCTTCAGGGTGCCCGTCGCGCGCATTCCGAAGACGAGGTTCGTATGACCCTGAAGGAAAACGTCCTGGAAGCCGACCCGCTGCTATCGGCATCGGACCAGGATATCGCTCCGCCGCTGCTTCCCGCGCGCATCCTGCGCAGCGACGCCGAGGCTCTGCAGGCGGCCCACGCGCTGGCCGAGGCCGCCCGCGAGCAGGTCGTCCTGCGCGACCGCGAACGCAAGCTGCCGTGGGCGCTGGTCGAGCAATTCACCGCCAGCGGCCTCGGCAGCCTGTCCATTCCCCGCGAATTCGGCGGGCCCCAGCTGTCCTTCGTGACCATCGCCGACGTGTTCCGGATCATCAGCGCCGTCGATCCGGCGCTCGGGCAGATCCCGCAGAACCAGTACGGCGTCATCGGCCTGCTGCAGGCCTGCGCCGGTGCGCAGCAGCGCCAACGGCTGTATCGCACGGTGCTGCAGGGCTGGCGCATCGGTAATGCCGGGCCGGAGCGCAACAGCAAGCACACCCTGGACATCCGCGCGCACCTGGAACGCGACGGCGAGCGCCATTTCATCAGCGGCGAGAAGTTCTATTCCACCGGCGCCCTGTTCGCCCACTGGATCGCCGCCAAGGCGCTGGACGACCAGGGCCGGCCGGTGCTGGCCTTCATCCAGCGCGGCCGCGAGGGCCTGCGCATCGTCAACGACTGGTCCGGTTTCGGCCAGCGCACCACTGCCAGCGGCACGGTGCTGCTCGACCGGGTCGAGGTGGATGCCGACAACCTGATTCCACTCGCGCAACTGGCCGAACGCCCGAGCATCCAGGGCGCCAGCTCGCAGCTGATCCAGGCCGCCATCGATGCCGGCATCGCCGCCGGCGCGCTGCGCGATGCGATCGCCTTCGTCCGCGAGAAGTCGCGCCCCTGGATCGACGCCAACGTCGAACGCGCCAGCGACGACCCCTATGTGATCGCCGACGTCGGCCGCCTGCAGATCGACCTGCACGCCGCCGAAACGCTACTGCGCAAGGCCGGCCGGGTGCTCGACGAGGTCAGCGCCGGGCCCATCGACGCCGATGCCGCGGCGCGCGCCTCGATCGCCGTCGCCGAAGCCAAGGCGCTGACCACCGAGATCGCCCTGCAGGCCAGCGAGAAACTGCTGGAGCTGGCCGGCAGCCGCGCCACCCTGGCCGAATTCGGCCTGGACCGGCACTGGCGCAATGCGCGCACCCACACCCTGCACGACCCGGTGCGCTGGAAGTACCACGCGGTCGGCGCCTATCACCTCAATGGCAGCAAGCCCGCCCGCCACTCCTGGATCTGAACCATGAACGCACCCCTGACCCATACCGTCGCGCTGATCCGCGACGACGCCGAGGCCCTGGCGGTCGCCGAGACGCTGGCCCAGGCGTTCCGCCCCGGCGCCGCCGGG
>NZ_AZSV01000078.1:0-20012 GCF_000582595.1 Pseudomonas sp. BAY1663 | reverse complement strand
GCAGCAGCGGCGCCACCGGTCTGCTCGGGAGCGCTGGCCGGCCCCGGCGGCTGGTTGCTCAGCGCCCCCGGCACACCTTGCGGCGGCAGGCTGCTCTGGCGCTGTTCGTTGATGCTCTGCTCGCTGCGCAGCGCCGGCTGGTCGGGGTTGAAGGTTTCCGAGGTGGATTCCACCGCGCTGAAATCGACGTCGGCGGAGACTTCGGCCTTGTAGCGGCCGCTGCCCAGCACCGGCTGCAGGATGTTGTGCACGCGCTGGGTGTAGAGGCTTTCCATGCGACGGCTGTAGTCGAACTGCTTGCCGGCCATGGTCAGTTCGGACAGCTCCTGCTGGTCGGACAGCAGGTTGCCCTTCTGGTCCACCACGGTGATCTGCGACTTGTTCAGTTCCGGCACGCTGGTGGCGACCAGGTTGATGATCGCCATCACCTGGCTCGGCTCCAGCGCGCGGCCCGGATAGAGTTCGACCAGCACCGAGGCGCTGGGCTTGCGCTCGTCGCGGACGAACACCGAGCTCTTCGGGATCGCCAGGTGCACGCGGGCGCCCTTGACGTTGTTCAGGCTGGAAATGGTGCGCCCCAGCTCACCCTCGAGGCCGCGGCGATAACGGGTCGCCTCCATGAACTGGCTGGTGCCCAGGCCCTGGTCCTTGTCGAGGATCTCGAAGCCGACGTTGCTGTCGGCCGGCGCGATGCCGGCGCCGGCGAGCTTCAGCCGGGCGCGGGCGAGGTCGTTGGCCTTGACCAGCAGGGCGCCGGAGTTGGGTTCGACGGTGTAGGCGATATCCGCCGCGGCGAGGGTTTCCATCACCTGGTTGGCATCCATCCCGGCGAGGCTACTGAGCAATGGGCGGTAATCCGGCTGCTGCGACCAGAGCACCACGGCGAAGCCGATCGCTACGCTCGCCGCCAGCCCGACCAACAGGCCGATCTGCCGCAGCATCGACATTTCCGAAAGATTTTCCAGGAACGACAACCCCAGGAAGGGCTTCTTGGCATCTCCCGACGCAGCCGGCACCGGAACGTTGCTCACCGCTTCAGCCATGATTCAATCCGCCTCACACCGGCATCTGCATGATGTCTTGGTAGGCCTGAACCAGCTTGTTGCGCACCTGGGTCATGGCCTGAAAGGAAACGCTGGCCTTCTGTGAGGCGATCATCACTTCGGTCAGGTCGACGCCGCCCTGCCCCATTTCGAAGGCAGAGGCCATCTGGTTGGAGACCTGCTGGGTTTCGTGCACCTTGTTCACCGCCTGGCCCAGCATGTCGGAGAAGCTCGGCGCACCGACTTCCTGCGCAGGCGCCTCCGGCTTGGCGCGCGCCATGGCCTCGGTCTGCATGGCCCGCATTTCCAGCATCAAGCGATTGAATTGCACACCCTGACTCATCTAATCCTCCAACAGCCGCGGTTTTTTTGACGCATCGCGACGAGCAATGACTAGATAGCAACAAGGGTGCCAGAACCATCGCAACGGCCCCGCAGCCCCGATGACCTGCATCGGCTTTCGCGCCAGCCTGTGGACTGTTCCGCCCATTGCGCATCTGGCTGTACCGGGACGTTGCGCGGGCAGGGCCAATAGGCTAACGCGTTCAACCGAACCCCTGCGTCGATCAACAAGAAATGGAAAGCATGAATCCAATCGGCCGTACCGCCTTGCGCCCACTGAGCGACAGCTCGCCCTCGACCGTCGTCGCCGGCTTCATCGCCATGCTCACCGGCTATACCAGCTCGCTGGTGCTGATGTTCCAGGCCGGCCAGGCGGCAGGCCTGAGCGGGCAGCAGATATCGTCCTGGATCTGGGCGCTGTCGATCGGCATGGCGATCTGCAGCATCGGTCTGTCGCTGCGCTATCGCACGCCGGTGGTGGTCGCCTGGTCGACGCCCGGCGCGGCCCTGCTGATCACCAGCCTGCCCGGCGTGCCTTATGACGAGGCGATCGGCGCGTTCATCTTCGCCTCGGCGCTGATTGTCCTGTGCGGCCTGACCGGCAGCTTCGACCGGCTGATGCGCCGGGTGCCGGCCTCGCTGGCCGCCGCTCTGCTGGCCGGCGTGCTGTTCAACATCGGCATCGAGATCTTCCGCGCCGTAGAGGTGCAGCCGGTGCTGGTGCTCGGCATGTTCTTCAGCTACCTGCTGGCCAAGCGCCTGCAACCACGCTATGCGGTGCTCGTCGCGCTGCTGGTCGGCTGCCTGATCGCCGGACTGTCGGGCCTGCTGGATTTCCAGCGCTTCAGCCTGCAGGTCGCGGTGCCGGTCTGGACCACCCCGGCGTTGTCCTTCGCGGCGATCTTCAGCATCGGCATCCCGCTGTTCGTCATCGCCATGGCGTCGCAGAACATGCCGGGGCTGGCCGTGCTGCGCGCCGAAGGCTATCAGGTGCCAGCCTCGCCACTGATCTCCACCACCGGCATCGCCTCGCTGCTGCTGGCGCCCTTCGGCTCACACGGCATCCACCTGGCGGCGATCACCATGGCCATCTGCGCCGGCCCCGAAGCGCATCCCGATCCGCACAAGCGCTATACCGCGGCCGTCTGGTGCGGTGTGTTCTACGGCATCGCCGGCATTTTCGGCGCCACCCTGGCGGCGCTGTTCGCGGCCTTTCCGGCGGCGCTGGTGCTGTCCATCGCGGCGCTGGCGCTGCTCGGCTCGATCGGTTCCGGCCTGACCCAGGCGATGCAGCAGCCGCACGAGCGCGAGGCGGCGCTGATCACCTTCATGGTCACCGCTTCCGGGCTGACGCTGTTCGGCATCGGGGCGGCGCTCTGGGGGTTGATCGCGGGGGCGCTTACGCTGGTGATCCTTAGCAGGCGGGCCTGAGCGGGGCGCGTAGCGTAGGTTGGGTCGGGGCGCGCAGCCTGAGGAGCGCAGCGACGAAGCCCAACAGGTTCATGCCGCCCCCTGTTGGGCTTCGCTGCGCTCAGCGCCAACCTACCCGCGAACGCCCGATCGCTCGAATATCGGCTGTTGCACGAAATCCGAACCCAAGGCTCGGCAACAGTGAAAGAAGCCAGCCCCTGTATCAATAACCCAAAGCACTCCCCCGAACACCAACAACCTAGATAGCCGTCGCCCCGCCATCCACCGACAACGCATGGCCAGTGGTAAACCCCGCGCCATCACTGCACAGATAGAGCACCGCCGCAGCGACCTCCTCCACCGTGCCCACTCGTCCGACCGGATGCATCACGGCGGCGAACTCGGCCTTGCGCGGGTCCGCCTCGTAGGCGCGGCGGAACATGTCGGTGTCGATCACCGCCGGGCACACCGCATTCACCCGGATTCGCTTCTTGGCATATTCGATGGCCGCGGATTTGGTCAGGCCGATCACCGCATGCTTGGAGGCCGAATAGATGCTCATCTTCGGCGCCGCGCCGAGCCCTGCCACCGAGGCGGTGTTGACGATGGCGCCGCCACCCTGGGCCAGCATCACCGGCAACTGGTGCTTCATGCACAACCAGACGCCCTTGACGTTGACACCCATGATCGCGTCGAACTCCGCCTCGCTGCCCTCGGCCAGCCGGCCCTGCTCGATCTCGATGCCGGCATTGTTGAAGGCGTAGTCGAGCCGGCCGTACTGCGCCAGCGTCTGCTCGACCAGCGCCCTGACCTGCTCGTCGCGGGTCACGTCGCAGCGCACGGCAATCGCCTCGCCCCCCGCGTCACGGATGGCTGCGGCGCCCGCCTGGATGCCGTTCTCATCGACGTCCGCCAGCACGACCTTGAGTCCCTGCTCGGCAAAGGCCAGCGCAGTGGCGCGACCGATACCGGCGGCGGCGCCGGTAACCAAGGCGACCTGGCCGGAGAATTTCATGTTCATAGTGTCGTTCCCGAAGAATCCGATCTTGTCTTCTGCTCTTGAAATGACCACAGAAGGCCTCCCGGTCAGGTTTATACCGCTACGCACGCAGGCTTTTCACTGCCGGAGCGGTCATATCACCGGGCTGGATGCCTTTGCATTCCAGTGAGCGGCGTACCTTGCAGCACCGGCTGGCACGGGCTAAACCAAAGCACTCCAGTGACGAGGCTTCTTCCATGACCCTGCTCAATCAGCAATTCCTGCTCGCGCAGCGCCCGGTCGGCGCCCCGCCCCGGGAAACCTTCGACTTCGTCGAGACACCGGTGGGCGAACCCGGCCCCAATCAGATCCTGGTGCAGGTCGAATACCTGTCAATCGATCCAGCCATGCGCGGCTGGATGAACGACGCCAAGTCCTATATCCCGCCAGTCGGCATCGGCGAAGTGATGCGTGCGCTGGGCGTCGGCAAGGTCATCGCCTCGCAACACCCGGGTTTCGCCGTGGGCGACTACGTCAACGGCGCGCTGGGCGTGCAGGCCTATTTTCTCGGCGAGCCGAAAGGCTTCTACAAGGTCGACCCGCAACAGGCGCCGCTGCCGCGCTATCTCTCCGCCCTGGGCATGACCGGCATGACCGCCTATTTCGCCCTGCTCGCCGTCGGCCAGCCCAAGGCCGGCGAAACCGTGGTGATATCCGGCGCGGCGGGGGCCGTGGGCAGCGTTGCCGGGCAGATAGCCCGGATCAAGGGGTGCCGGGTGGTCGGCATCGCCGGCGGTGCCGACAAGTGCCGCTTCCTTACCGAGAAGCTGGGCTTCGACGGGGCCATCGACTACAAGAACGAAGACCTCGCGGCCGGCCTCAAGCGCGAGTGTCCGAAAGGCATCGACGTCTACTTCGACAACGTCGGCGGCGACATCCTGGATACCGTGCTGCCGCGCATCAACGTCGGCGCGCGCGTGGTGATCTGCGGCGCCATCAGCCAGTACAACAACAAGGAAGCCGTCAGAGGCCCGTCCAACTACCTGTCGTTGCTGGTCAACCGCGCACGCATGGAGGGCATGGTGGTCACCGATTATGTGTCACGCTATCCCGAAGCGATGCGCGACATGGCCGAATGGCTCGCCAGCGGCCAGCTCAAGAGCAAGGAAGACATCCTCGAGGGCCTGCAGACCTTTCCCGAGACGCTGATGAAGCTGTTCACCGGCGGCAACTTCGGCAAGCTGGTCCTCAAGGTGAGCTGAGCGCCACGGCAGGCGGGCCGATGGCGCAACCGGGATCGACTCAGGCGAGTTCGGCGACCACCGCCGCCAGCGCCTGCGCCGGATCGGAGGCCTGACTGATCGGCCGGCCGATCACCAGGTAATCGGAGCCGGCCGCCATGGCTTGTGCCGGCGTGAGAATGCGGCGCTGATCGTCCTCGGCGCTGCCGGCCGGACGGATGCCCGGCGTCACCAGTTGCAGTTGCGGGAACTGCGCCTTCAGCGAAACGGCCTCCTGCGCCGAGCAGACCAGTCCGTCGAGCCCTGCCTGCGCAGCCAGCCCGGCCAGGCGCAGGACCTGCTCCTGCGGCGTGATGTCCAGGCCGATACCGGCGAGGTCGGCCTGCTCCATGCTGGTCAGCACGGTGACGCCGATCAGCAGCGGCGAAGGCCCGGCGGCCTTGTCCAGCGTCTCGCGGCATGCCGCCATCATCCGCAGGCCGCCGGAGCAGTGCACGTTGACCATCCAGACACCGAGCTCGGCCGCCGCCTTCACCGCCATCGCCGTGGTGTTGGGAATGTCGTGAAACTTGAGGTCGAGGAACACCTCGAAGCCCATGGCCTGCAGAGCCTCCACTATCGCCGGACCGCAGCGGGTGAACAGCTCCTTGCCGACCTTGACCCGGCACAACCTGGGATCGAGCCGCTGTGCCAGCGCCAGCGCGGCATCGCGGGAAGGAAAATCGAGCGCGACGATGATCGGGGTTTGGCAGGTCATGACAGCTCCTCGGCAAAATTCGGCGCGCATTGTCGCAGAAAAAACGCCCGACGACGAAAGCTTGCCGGGCCGGTCCAAATTCAGAGGGCGTGGCATTCGACCTGTCGCTCACGCCCACGTAAAGTGAGGCAGTCGCCGCGCCGCGCGGCCAGCCTTCACAACCGCCTGGAGAAAAGCATGCCCTGGTATTTCTGGCTCATTCTGGTCGTGGCCCTGGGGTCCATCGTCGGCAGCCTGCTGATGCTGCGCTCCACCGCGCGCAAGATACCGCTCACCGAGGAGCAGAAGAAGCGCATCGCCGAACGCAATGCCGAGGCCGACGCCAAGGACGCACAGGACCGCTGAACCGATCTTGCAGTACTGCCAGACCTGGCGACCGACGGAGAGCGATTTTTTCGCCGGCCGGTAGTAGCGCTATGCCTCCATTGCCGCGATCATTGCTGTTCTGGCAAGGACTCTCCTCATGCAAACCCCCTCTTCTGGCGACGACCAGGCACGCCCCAAGGCGCAGGCAATTTTCGCTCGCCGCATTCTTCCCGGCATGGTTGCGCTCTTGGTGGTCGCTCTCGCCGCCGCTGCCGTCGCAGTGGTGCATATCGCCAGACGGATCGACCACGACGCCCTGGAACAGAGCCACTTCCTGGCGGGAAAGGCGCTACAGGCGCAGCACGACTGGATGAACCGCTCCATCGTCGATTACGCGTTCTGGGGCGATGCCTATGTGCACCTCAACGGCCAGGTCGACGTCGACTGGGCCTATGTCCAGGCCAACCTGGGTCCGTCGCTCTACAGGGATTTCGGCTACGAAGCCGTCCTGGTGGTGAATCCGGCGGGCGAGACCCTGTATTCGGTGCTGCGCGGGAAGCTGCAACCGGTCGAGAGCCAGCAGTATCTGCAACATGGCTTGCCGGAGCTGCTGGCACGCGCCCATGCCGCCGTGGCTGACGACGCGGGCGTCTCCGCCCTGCTCTGGGTCGACGATCAGCCGCCCTGGTCGCGGCCGCGGAGCTGCCCCCCGGCGGCACCGGTATCGCAGCAGGCGACGGCCCGGCATCCGTCCTGCTGTTCGTCGATCTGCTCGATGCCGAACGCCTGGAAGAAATCGGCACGCAATATGCCATCGACCAGCTGCGCCTCGATCCCGCCGGCCTCGGGGATGGCCCGCATATCCAGCATACCCTGGAGGACGGTTCGCCCCTGTCTTTCACCTGGACGGCTCCCCAGCCGGGGCAACTGCTGCTCTGGGTGACGCTGCCGATCCTCGCGGCGGTGGCACTCGGCCTCGGCCTGCTCGCCTGGCTGCTGATTCGCCAGGCCTTGCGCACGCTGCAACTACTGGACGACAGCTATGCGCGCCTGGCCAGCAGCCGGGGCGCGCTGGCGGCGAGCGAGGCACGTTTTCGCGACGTCGCCGAGGCGGCTTCCGACTGGATCTGGGAAAGCGACGAGCAGGCACGGCTGACCTTCCTGTCGAGCCGCTTCCGGCAGATTACCGGCCACGAGCCGGGCCTCTGGCTGGGGCGTCCGCTGCTCGAGCTGCTGATCAGCGACAGCGCCGCCCTGCAGAACTGGCTGCAAGCCCCGCAGGATGCGCCGCTGCGCTGCAGCTACAGGGCCGCCGATGGCTGCGAGCGCTATTGCCGCCTGGCCGCACGCGCCATCGAGCACGATGGCAAACTGCTCGGCTATCGCGGGACGGCCAGCGACATCACCGAAGAAACCAAGGCCCAGGCCCGCGTGCAATATCTGTCGCAACACGATGCACTGACCGGCCTGCCGAACCGCAGCCGCCTGCACGAGTATCTCGAGCGAAACCTGGAAGCGCTCAGAAGCGCCTCGACGCTGACGCTGCTCTACATCGACCTGGACCGCTTCAAGCCGGTGAACGATACCCTCGGGCATGCCGCCGGCGATGAGGTGCTGATCGGCGTGGCGAGCCGCCTGCGCCAGTGCACCCGCGAGGGAGACCTGGTCGCCCGGCTGGGCGGCGACGAATTCGTCATCGTGGTCCACCGGATGAGCGACGACACCGACATCGACAGGCTGTGCAGCCGGGTCATCGAGGCGATCAGCGCGCCCTTCATCTACGAGGAGCACCGGATAAGCATCGGCGCCAGCATCGGTGTCGCCCTGGCGCCAGCCGACGCCACCCATGCCAACGAACTGCTGCGCTGTGCCGACATCGCACTCTACCAGGCCAAGGATTCCGGCCGCGGCACCTGGCGCGCATACGGCCACGAGATGGACCAACGCCTGCATGAACGCCTGCGCCGCGAAGAAGAACTGCGCCTCGCGCTCGCCGAGCAGAAACTGGAAGTCCACTACCAGCCCCGCTACCTGAGCCAGGACATGCGGATCAACGGCGCCGAAGCGCTGCTACGCTGGCCGCACCCCGAGCGTGGCATGCTGCTTCCCGAGGCCTTCATACCGTTGGCCGAGGACAGCGGGCTGATCATTCCCCTGGGGCGCTGGGTGCTGCACCAGGCCTGTCGGCAGGCAGCCCAATGGCCTGGGCAGACGGTGGTTTCCGTCAATCTCTCGCCACTGCAGCTGCACGACGACAAGCTGCTCGAGGAAATCACCCGGGCACTGCGGGAAAGCGGCCTGCCAGGCGAACGGCTGGAACTGGAAATCACCGAGAGCGCGCTGCTGCAGGAGGCTCGCGGCACGCTGGAGCTGCTCAACCGCATCAAGGCGCTCGGCGTGCGCTTGGCCATGGACGATTTCGGCACCGGCTATTCGTCGCTGACCAACCTGCGCAACTACCCGTTCGACGTGATCAAGATCGACAACAGCTTCGTGGCCGGCATCGAACAGTCGATCGAGGATCACTCGATCGTGCGCGCACTGATCGAACTGGGCCGAGGCTTGCAGATGCAGGTCACCGCCGAAGGCGTGGAGACCGAAGAGCAGCTGCGTCTGCTGACCGACGATGGCTGCACCGAAGTCCAGGGCTTCCACATGTGCCAGCCGCTGCCGGCAGAGGCGCTACAGGCCTTGCTGGCGCAGGACGAAACGGACGAACGAAGCCGCTAGCACACCCGCTGGGCACAGGCCGGCCCGCGGGTTACTGCGCCTCCCGGCACAGCGCCGAAGCCAGCTGGCCGAGCGTACGCAACGCCCGCTCCGTCTCGTGGTTCCACGGCAGCCCGCAGTTGATCCGGATGCAGTGGTTGAACTGCTCGGTGTTGCTGAAGATCAGCCCCGGCGCGATGCTGATGCCCTGCTCCAGCGCGCGCACCTGCAGGTCCTTGGTGTTGACCCGCACCGGCAGGCTGACCCAGAGGATGAAGTTGCCCTTGGGCCGGGTCATCTGCGTGCCTTCCGGGAAATAGCGCTGCACCGCCAGCTGGAAGGCACTGAGGTTCTTCCGGTATTCCTGGCGGATGTAGCGCAGATGGCGGTCGTAGCCGCCGTTTTCCAGATAGGCGGCCACGCCCATCTGCGTCACGCTGCAGGCCGAGTGCGTGCTGAACGTCTGCAACCGCTCGATCTCCGGCTGATGGCGCCCGGCGATGATCCAGCCGATCCGCACGCCGGGCGACAGCGTCTTGGAGAAGCTGGAGCAGTAGATCACCCGCCCCTCCTGGTCGTTCGACTTGAGTGCCTTGTACAGCCCCGGCTCGAACATCAGCTCGCCGTAGATATCGTCCTCGACGATCCGGATGTCGAACCGGGCCGCCAGACTCAGCAACTGGCGTTGCCGATGGTCCGGCATGCTCACACCCAGCGGGTTGCTCAGGCGCGCGGTCAGCACCAGTGCCTTGATCGGCCACTGGCTGGCGGCCAGCTGCAGCGCCTCCAGGCTCATGCCGGTATCCGGGTCGCTGGGGATCTCGATCACCTTCAGCCCCAGCAGGTCGGCCAGTTGCAGCAGGCCATAGTAGGTCGGCGACTCGGCGGCGATCAGATCGCCCGGCTTGGTCAGCACCCGCAACGCCATCTGCAACGCATCGACGCAGCCGTGGGTGATGACGATTTCGGCGGGATCGACCACCACCCCGGCATCGCGCATGCGGATCGCCACCTGGCGGCGCAGCGGCTCGTAGCCGGGGCTGAACATGTAGCTGAAGGCTCGTGGGCTGTGGAAGCGGGTGACCTTGGCCAGTTGCTGGTGCAATGCGCGCACCGGCAGGTAGTCCACATGGGGCACGGCCGCGCCCAGCGGGATCAGGCCCTCGCGGCGGGACTCGCTGAGCACCTGGTTGATGATGCTGCTGCGGGTGACCAGGGTCGGCCGCTCGACCCGGGCGATATCCGGCGTCGGCGCGGTGAGCACCGGCGTCTGGTGCACGTAGAAACCGGACTGAGGGCGCGCGCGGATCATCCCCTGGTCTTCGAGGTTGGCGTAGGCCTGCAAGACCGTGGCATGGCTGACGCTCAGCTGCCGGCTCATCTTGCGCACCGAAGGCACGCGTTCGCCGGGGCGATAGACGCCACGCCGGATATCCTCGGCGAGCTGCTGAGCGATACGCTGATAGAGCAACAGATTGGTCATTTCGCCGGTCTCCCGCCAACTGAACCGTAACAGTAGCGCATGAACGGGAGATGTGACCAATACAGTTACGCGATGTCTGGGCGAAACAGTCGGCCGCAGCGCTGCGGCCACGACCGCTCAGCGCTCGGGCGCGAAACCGCCTTCGGCATCGGAGAACAGGATTTCGACCCGTCGGTTCTGCGCGCGACCGTGCGCCGAAGCGTTCTCCGCGATGGGAAAACGATCGCCATAGCCGCGGGCCTCGACGCGGGCCGGCTCGATGCCCAGATCCATCAGCAGGTCGGCCACCGTCCGGGCACGCGCCTGCGAGAGCATCAGGTTTTCCTGTGCATCGCCGCTGCTGTCGCTATAGCCCTCGATGCGCACCTTGCGTTGCGGGTTGAGCTGAAGGAAATGCGCCAGTTTGAGCAGCGTACGGTTGGCCGTATTGCCCAGCTCGGCGCTGCCGGCCCGGAACAGCACATCGCCCAGGGTCATCACCAGCCCGCGGTCGGTTTCGCTGGCTGCCAGGCTCATCATCTGGTCCTCCAGCCAACGGCCCTGCTGTTCGGCCGTCATCAACCGGGCGTCCTGCAACATGCTCCGCAGGCGGTCGCGCTCCATTTCCAGACGCACGACCTGCTCCTGATGCTGCAACAGCATGCCCTGCTGCCGGGCGATCTCGCTGTAGCGCTGGCTCAGGTAGGCGTAATGCCGGGCGTCGGTCGCGCCGCCCCAGTAGTCCGCGAAACGCTCGGCACGCTGCAG
Organism: Pseudomonas sp. BAY1663; assembly: GCF_000582595.1. Taxonomy (NCBI): domain Bacteria; kingdom Pseudomonadati; phylum Pseudomonadota; class Gammaproteobacteria; order Pseudomonadales; family Pseudomonadaceae; genus Pseudomonas; species Pseudomonas sp. BAY1663. The sequence continues at coordinate 8,995 of NZ_AZSV01000078.1, read as the reverse complement.
GGTTTCCGCCGCGCGCTGCAGATCCTTGGGCGCACTACGCTGGGCCGCAGCGTCCAGCTGGACGCTGTGCAGCGTGGCCGCGGCCGCACTGAGCTGCCGCTCGGTCTCCTGCGTGGAACAGCCAGCCAATGCCAGTGCAATCATGGCTACCGCGAATCGACTTCTCACCGCGCTTCTCCCAACTGCTGACGCAGCCGCTCGATACGCCGCGTGAGATCGTCGATCTGCGCCTGACGCCTGTCGTTCAGCAATCGCACCTCGGCCAGGCGCGCATCCAGCTCCGCCTGCTCGGCCAGCATGCGGGCTTCACGATGGTCTTCGACGGCCATGGCCGCTTGCGCTGCGCGCAGCTTGTCCTCGGCCTGCAGCAACTCGGCAGGCGCTTCGGGCCCCATGGCACGCGCCTGGACCAGCGCCTGCTCGGTCAGCCGCAGCTGCTCGACGGGGGCAGGATCGTTGGCGCACCCGCCTACCATCGACAAGGCGGCCAGGACGCCAGGGAGAAGTCGTTTCAAAACGCTGAACCTACTTTTTCAGAGTGCCTGTCGGTGCCGACTGCTGGTTTTTCCAGACCGTCAGATTGTGCGCCACCAGTTGCTGCGGAACGCCGGCGGCGCGCAATTCTGTCATTTTCCGCGCCAGTTGTCCGCGCAGCCACGGGTCGTTGCAGGCCGAATCATGGGAGATGGCCAGATGCATGTCGCGGCTCATGAGCGGCGGCTCGAGACGCTGGATCCGGCCCAGCGTCCCCTGGGTATCGGCCGCAGCGATCATGCTGTAGCGCTCGTGCAGCAGGTAGTCGCTGCCGCCGGCGATGAGCGTCTGCAGACCCTGGTTGACATCGGCGACCTGTCGCAACTGCAGGTTGGCCTTCGCGAAGGCGTCGAACTCGCTGCCGAAGCGGCTGGTTGCAACGACGCTACCGGCGCGGCCGCGCAGGTCCTCGCGGCTGGAATAGAAGAACCCCGGCTCATTGCGCACCCAGGCCACCGTCTGTAATTGCACGATGCCCGGATGAATGAAATCCATCTCCTCGAGCCGTCGCAGCGACAGGGTCGCATCGGCCAGCACGTCGACGCGACCGCTACGCACCTCGTCGAGCGCTTGGCCGCATCACCGGTGTAGAGCAGATCCAGCTTGAGGCCGAGCGCATCGGCGATCTGCCCGAGCAGATCGGCATTGGCACCGATCAGCCGCGCGGGATTCTGCGGGTCACGCCAGAGAAACGGCGGATTGTCCGCCGCACCGGTGGCTACCAGCCGATCGCACTTTCCCGCGGCCGTGGCCAGGATAGGCGTCGCCAGCAGCAGGGCGACCAAGGCCGATTTCAGCGGGAAGGCAAAACGCATGGAGGTCCCCTTATTGCGCAACGATGAGGTGCCGGACTCGGGCACGCCGATCTTATCACTGGCAGGACGGCCGAGCGCTCAGGAAAAAGGCTATTTCCCCGTTACGTGTTGCAGGATTTTGTTGGTAGTGTTTGCCCCGGATTTTGCGTGCGAAAGCCCGATGTTCGGGCAATCGGGCGTACGCCGGTAGGTTGGCGCTGAGCACAGCGAAGCCCAACGGGGATCGGCACGAACCTGTTGGGCTTCGTCGCTGCGCTCCTCAACCCAACCTACGGCTGGAGTCATGGTGAAATAAAAAACCCGCTGCATGAGCGGGTTTCTTCGATGGCCAGTCAGGCTCAGACGAGCTTTTCCAGCTCCGGCACGATCTCGAACAGATCGCCCACCAGGCCGTAGTCGGCCACCTGGAAGATCGGCGCCTCCTCGTCCTTGTTGATCGCGACGATCACCTTGGAGTCCTTCATGCCCGCCAGGTGCTGGATGGCACCGGAGATGCCGACGGCGATGTACAGCTGCGGCGCGACGATCTTGCCGGTCTGGCCGACCTGCATGTCGTTCGGCACGAAGCCGGCGTCGACCGCGGCGCGCGAGGCACCCACGGCAGCGCCGAGCTTGTCGGCCAGCGAGTACAGGTGCTTGAAGTTCTCGCCGTTCTGCATGCCGCGGCCGCCGGACACGACGATCTTGGCAGCGGTCAGCTCGGGACGATCGGACTTGGCCAGCTCTTCGCCGACGAAGGCCGACTTGCCGGCATCGCCGGTGCCGGCGATCTGCTCGACGCTGGCCGAGCCACCTTCGCCGTTGACCGCATCGAAACCAGTCGAACGCACGGTGATGACCTTGATCGGCGCGCTGGACTGCACGGTGGCAATGGCGTTGCCGGCGTAGATCGGGCGCTTGAAGGTATCCGGGCTTTCGACCGAGATGATCTCGGAGATCTGGTCGACATCCAGCAGCGCGGCGACGCGCGGCAGGAAGTTCTTGCCATTGGTGGTGGCAGCGGCCAGCACGTGGCTGTAGTTACCTGCCAGGCCCGCGATCAGCGGCGCGACGTTCTCGGGCAGTTGGTTGGCGTAGGCCGCGTCGTCGGCGACCAGCACCTTGGCCACGCCTTCGATCTTGGCAGCCGCTTCGCCGATGGCGCCGCAACCGCTGCCGGCCACCAGCACGTGGATGTCACCACCGATCTGGGCAGCAGCGGCAACGGTATTCAGGGTCGCGGCCGCGAGGACGGCATTGTTGTGTTCAGCGATAACCAGGATAGTCATTTAGATTACCTTCGCCTCGTTCTTCAGTTTCTCGACCAGTTCTTCCACGGACTTGACCTTGATGCCGGCGCTGCGCGCAGCCGGGGCTTCGACTTTCAGGGTCTTCACGGTGGAGGCGGTGGCGACGCCCAGCGCATCCGGCGTCAGCACTTCCAGCGGCTTCTTCTTGGCTTCATGATGTTCGGCAGCGACGCGTAGCGCGGCTCGTTCAGGCGCAGGTCGGTGGTGACGATCGCCGGCAGGTTGAGCGCGACGGTCTGCAGGCCGCCGTCGATCTCACGGGTGACGTTGACCTTGTCGCCGGCCACTTCGACCTTGGAGGCGAAGGTGCCCTGGGCGTAGCCGGTCAAGGCGCCGAGCATCTGTCCGGTCTGGTTGTTGTCGCTGTCGATGGCCTGCTTGCCGAGGATCACCAGCTGCGGCTGCTCCTTGTCGACCACCGCCTTGAGCAGCTTGGCCACGGCCAGGGAATTCAGTTCCTCGCTGGACTCGACCAGCACGGCGCGGTCGGCGCCCAGCGCCAGCGCGGTACGCAACTGCTCCTGGGCAGCGGTCGGACCGATGGAGACGACAACGATTTCGCTCGCCACGCCCTTCTCTTTCAGACGCACGGCTTCTTCCACGGCGATTTCGCAGAAGGGGTTCATCGACATCTTGACGTTGGCGAGGTCAACGCCGGAGTTGTCCGCCTTGACGCGAACCTTGACGTTGTAGTCGACCACTCGTTTGACAGCTACAAGAACCTTCATGGATTCCTCGTTACTCTCCGGTGAATAGAATTTCGCCGAGGCGAACCGAGCCTTGCTCGTGGTTTTGGGTTGGATCAACCGTCTGCCCTGTTCGGCGAGCGCAAACTGCCCGTATCTTGACTGCACCCCGCAGACGGGGTCAACAACGCATATGACCCGCCATAAAAGTGGCAGCTGGGCGATTCTAGCAGGCTTCCGGAAAATTCAAACAAACGTTTGTATTGGACCGACTCGAGCGTCTATATATAATGCGCCGGCCCGGCTCGGTCAGGGAACGACCATAGCCCTCCATCTTATATAACAACCAAGCCCTGAGTAGGAGAAAGCCTATGGAACGCGAATACATGGAATTCGACGTCGTTATCGTCGGCGCCGGCCCCGCAGGCCTATCCGCAGCCTGCCGCCTGAAGCAGAAAGCCGCCGATGCCGGCCAGGAAATCAGCGTATGCGTCGTCGAAAAAGGTTCCGAAGTAGGCGCCCACATCCTTTCCGGCGCCGTCTTCGAGCCGCGCGCACTGAACGAACTCTTCCCCGATTGGAAGGAACTCGGTGCCCCGCTGAACGCCCCGGTCAAGCGTGACGACATCTACCTGCTCAAGAGCGCCGACACCGCCAGCAAACTGCCCAATGCCCTGGTCCCCAAGACCATGCACAACGAAGGCAACTACATCATTTCCCTCGGCAACCTGTGCCGCTGGCTGGCCCAGCAGGCGGAGAACCTCGGTGTCGAGATCTACCCCGGCTTCGCCGCCCAGGAAGCGCTGATCGACGACAATGGCGTGGTGCGCGGCATCGTCACCGGTGATCTCGGCGTCGATCGCGAAGGCAATCCGAAGGAAGGCATGTACACCCCGGGCATGGAACTGCGGGCCAAGTACACCCTGTTCGCCGAAGGCTGTCGCGGGCACATCGGCAAGCAACTGATCAACCGCTTCCAGCTCAACGCCAATGTCGATCCGCAGCACTACGGCATCGGCATCAAGGAGCTCTGGGACATCGATCCGGCCAAGCACGAGCAGGGCCTGGTGGTGCATACCGCGGGCTGGCCGCTGGACGACGAGAACACCGGCGGTTCCTTCCTCTATCACCTGGAGAACAACCAGGTCGTGGTGGGCCTGATCGTCGACCTGTCCTACAGCAACCCGCACCTGTCGCCGTTCGACGAGTTCCAGCGCTACAAGCACCATCCGGTGATCCGCCAGTACCTCGAAGGCGGCAAGCGTGTTTCCTACGGCGCGCGTGCCATCTCCAAGGGCGGCCTGAACTCGCTGCCGAAGATGGTCTTCAAGGGCGGCGCGCTGATCGGCTGCGACGCCGGCACGCTGAACTTCGCCAAGATCAAGGGCAGCCACACGGCCATGAAGTCCGGCATGCTGGCGGCCGAGGCGGTGGCCGATGCACTGTTCGCCGGACGCGAGGGTGGCGACGAATTGACGGCCTACGAGGAAGGCTTCAAGAACAGCTGGCTGTACGACGAGCTGTACAAGAGCCGCAACTTCGGCGCGGCGATCCACAAGTGGGGCGCGGTCATGGGTGGCGCGTTCAACTTCATCGACCAGAACATCTTCGGCGGCAAGATCCCCCTCACGCTGCACGACAGCAAGCCGGATCATGCCTGCCTGAAGACCGCCGCCGAAGCGAAGAAGATCGACTATCCCAAACCCGACGGCAAGCTCAGCTTCGACAAGCTCAGCTCGGTCTTCCTCTCCAACACCAACCATGAAGAGGACCAGCCGGTCCACCTGAAGCTGACCGACCCGAGCATCCCGATCGAGAAGAACCTGCCGCTGTACGACGAGCCCGCGCAACGCTACTGCCCGGCCGGCGTCTACGAGGTCGTGAGCAACGACGACGGCAGCAAGCGCTTCCAGATCAATGCGCAGAACTGCGTGCACTGCAAGACCTGCGACATCAAGGACCCGGCGCAGAACATCACCTGGGTGGCGCCGGAAGGCACCGGCGGGCCGAACTACCCCAACATGTAAAACGAAAAAAGGCTCCTTCGGGAGCCTTTTTCATCTGGCGTGCAAACGAAACCGGGCCGTCACTCGGCCTGGCCGATGGGGAAGAACTCGCCACAGCTCCAGACGCCCAGCCATTCCTCGCCATCGATCCGGCGCGGCACCGCCAGCTCCACCAGTTGATAGAACAGATTGCGATGGATCAGCGCCTCGAGATTGGCGCGCACATGCACGTAGGGTGCCGGCTCCCGGGTCTGCGGGTCGAACTCGACACGCAGCGGGTGCTCGCCGCCGGCCGCCACCTCGTCCTCGACGTTGGTGACGAAGCGCAGCGACTGCTCCTCGCCCTGCCCGCTCACCTCCAGGTGTATCGCCACGAAGGGCGCATCCTCGACCTGGATGCCCACCTTCTCCACCGGGGTAACCAGAAAATAATCGTCGCCATCGCGACGCAGCACCGAGGCAAACAAGCGGACCATGGCCGGCCGGCCGATCGGCGTGCCCTGGTAGTACCAGGTACCATCACGCGCGATGCGCATGTCCAGATCGCCGCAGAACGGCGGGTTCCACAGGTGCACCGGCGGCAACCCTTTCTTCTCGCCTCTGGGGATCTGTGCCAACAAATCCCCCGCCTTGCCTGCATCGCTCATTCGCTCGCCCTCGATCTATCCGGCAACGCCCACGCGATCCGCCAGTGCCTCACCGCTCAGCGCGACAGTCCCAGCAGCCGGCGCGCATAATCCTGCAGCGGCGGCCTCAGCAACTCCTCGGGCCTGGCATCGTACAGGCCGACAAGCCCGCCGCGACTGCGGATACGAGCAGTATCGACCAGGTAGCGCGTGCCCGTTTCCACCAGCATCAGCTGGATCACCCCCGTATCGACGCCAAGCCGATCGAGTGCGCGCTGCTCATTCAACTCGTCGAAGCTGCCAATACGATCATCCGCGGCCGCAAATCGAGTGTAGAGCAGGTAATGAGCCCCGACGGCCGACGCCTGGGCCAGTGCCTCTTCCAGGCCCATCGGCTCGCGCGCACGCCTGACCATGGGGAAGTACTCGACGAAGCCGTTGAAAGCCTCCTCCGCCACGACGTTCGGACGTGGATAGACCTCGCCCGGCGGCACGAAATGCCCCTGGGCAATATAGATGAAGGAGTCCGGCTGCAGCCGCCACGAGCTGGAGCGGCGGGTGTCGCTGTAATCGAGAATGCCGGCATCGCGAAGGTGATAGCGAGTCCCTTCGGCCATGTCACTGACCTTCATGCAACCGCTCAGCACCAGCACCGCCAGCAACCAAGGCGCCCCGAACAGAAAACGCATCGTGTATCTCCCAGACCGGTGACGAAAAACCGGCGAACGAGCGCACGATGCAGCATCCACGCCAGGTTCGATTCCATTCACGAGCAAAATCCAGGACCTATCCCGTAGCGTTCGACGATGCAGCGCATGGGGTCCCGCCCGCCTCAATCGCGCTTGCGCTTGTTGCCCATGCGCACGCCGATATCCATCAGGAACTGGAAGAAGCCTTCCTGATCCTCCAGCACATTGCTCCAGAACGGCGAGTGATACAGCGCCACCGCGCCGTGCACCAGGGCCCAGGCGGCGCAATAGTGGAAGTACGGTGGCACATCTTCCAGCTTGCCCTCGGCGATACGGCCCTTGATCAACTGGGTGAGGTGCTCGAAGTTGGAGGCGCGAATCTTGTGCAGCTGCTCGACCATCTCCGGCACCTGGTTGCCCTTGACCACTTTTTCCTCGAGGCGGTCGAACAACCGGTAGCGCTGCGGATCGCGCATGCGAAACTCGAAATAGGCCCGCGACAAGGCTTCCTTGTCACGATCCACGTCGGGAGAATGCAACAACTGGTTCAAGTCACGTTCGTAATCGAGCATCAGCCGCAGATAGATCTCGGCCTTCGACTTGAAGTGCTTGTAGATGGTGCCTTTGCCGATGCCTACCGCATCGGCAATCATCTCGACGGTGACGCTGTCTTCACCCTGTTCGAGAAAGAGCTGCAACGCGGTATCGAGGATTTCCTGTTCGCGGCGACGAAATTCGCGGACCTTACGAGGTTCATTCTGCATAAGAGGCTGCTTGGGTGAAAATCGAGGCAGACATTATGCCCAACCGGTCATGAAATGCACGGAACATCCACTCATGATTCAAATAAATGACGAATTTCCCCAAATAGTCGGTTTGCGATACCTGAACCATGCTGCCGTCGCGCCCTGGCCCCGCCGAGCGGCCAGAGCGGTCAGCGCTTTCGCCGAGCAGAACGTCAGCATCGGCGCACGCGACTATCCGCAATGGCTGACGGTGGAGCGCAGCCTGCGCCAGCGGCTGGCCCGCCTGCTCAATGCGCCGACCAGCGCCGACGTCGCGCTGGTGAAGAACACCTCGGAAGCGCTGTCCTTCGTCGCCTTCGGCCTGGACTGGAAAAGCGGCGACCAGATCGTCATCAGCGACGAAGAGTTTCCGTCCAATCGAGTCGTCTGGGAGGCGTTGCGACCACTCGGCGTCGAGGTCATCCAGGTCGGCCTCAAGGGCGCCGACCCCGAGGGCGATCTCCTGGCGGCGTGTGGCCCGCGGGTGCGGCTGATGGCGATCAGCGCCGTGCAATACGCCAGCGGCATGCGCCTGGACCTTGCCCGCCTGGGCGAAGGCTGCGAGCGACGCGGTGTCCTCCTGTGCATCGATGCGATCCAGCAACTGGGCGCCCTGCCCTTCGACGTCCAGCAGAACCGCTGCGCCTTCGCCATGGCCGATGGCCATAAATGGATGCTCGGCCCGGAAGGGCTCGGCGTCTTCTACTGCCGCAGCGATCTGCGTGATCAGTTGAAGTTGCACGAATATGGCTGGCACATGCTGGAGCACGCCGGCGACTATGACCGCATCGACTGGGAGCCGGCACGTAGCGCCAGACGCTTCGAGTGCGGCAGCCCCAACCTGCTGGGCGCCATGGCGCTGGAGGCCAGCCTTTCGCTGCTGGAGGAGGTGGGCATGCAACGGGTCGCCGCGGCCCTGGCCGAGCGCATCGACTGGTTGCGCCAGGGGCTTGGCGGGCTGAACGGCGTCGAGATACTTTCGCCGGCCGAGCACGGGCGGCGCTCCGGCATTCTCACCTTTCGCCTCGCCGGCTGGGACAACACCGAGCTGTTCGAGCGACTCAAGGCGCAACAGGTGGTCTGCGCCTTGCGCGGCGGCGGTATCCGCTTCTCGCCGCATTTCTATACCGAGGTGCGGGTAATCGATGAAACCCTTGGCGTGCTTCGTGCCGTCACTGGCCACTGAAGCAATCAGCCACGGCCGGATGTATTCCAAATGCGTTTAAAAAGCACGGAAATCCGGCCTGCAAAGCCCTCTGATCGGGCTAATACTTGAGTAACTGGCTAGGCAATCCCCCCACTGCCTGCCAGATGAGGTCGCGAGGATTGCGATTTCATACTCCTAATGGTCTTGGCCCGGCTTCCCTGGAAACCGGGTTTTTTTTAGGTTCTTCGCATTTCATGGGGACAGGCTGTTTGACACCGGACTGGCAAGTTTGGGTGTGTTGAATGAAAGTTTTGCTTTCATGGCGGTTGGCGAGTTGCTTGGAAGCTTGGTTTCGCCCTGCTGGGCGAGTTCCTTTTGGCAGTCGCCCCAAAAGGAACCAAAGTCTTGCCCCTGCATA
>NZ_AZSV01000077.1:0-20191 GCF_000582595.1 Pseudomonas sp. BAY1663 | reverse complement strand
GGGCCGCGTCGGCAGCCGGCGCGGCAGCTGCGGCGGGGGCCGGAGCCGGTGCGGCAGGTGCCTGGGCGTAGATGGGCTGCTGCATCGCCACCTGCTTGCTGTGGCGGCTGATGCGCACGGACTCTTCACCCTCGTGGATCTCGAGTTCGTCGATACCGGACTCTTCCAGCAGTTCGATCAGTTTCTTGACTTTGCGAATATCCATGAAGCATTGACTCCCAGGTAAGTTCGAAGGGCATTGCTGCTCGCGTGTTCAGGACTCGGAGGCGAGTTCTCAGGAAGCAGCGAGTTGTTCCAGGGCGGCCTCCAAGGCCAGTCGGTAGCCGCTGGCGCCAAGGCCGCAGATCACCCCTACCGCGATATCGGAAAAGTAGGAGTGATGGCGGAAAGGTTCACGTTTGTGCACGTTGGACAGGTGCACTTCGATGAATGGGATGCTCACGGCCAGCAATGCGTCACGTAATGCGACGCTGGTGTGCGTGAAGGCGGCCGGATTGATCAGGATGAAGTCGACACCTTCGCTGCGCGCGGCGTGGATGCGCTCGATCAGTTCGTATTCGGCATTGGATTGCAGGTGCAGCAGGTGATGCCCGGCATTGCGGGCGTACTGCTCCAGATCCTGATTGATCTGTGCCAGCGTCACCGCGCCGTAGACGCCCGGTTCGCGGGTGCCGAGCAGATTCAGGTTCGGGCCGTGAAGGACCAGAAGCGTGGCCATGCCTATTCCTTGTTTTTCTTGGGTGCGCCGAGCCGGCGGAAGGGCGGGCTCGCGGAAAGTGAAAAACTATGCCCGAAGCATGGGCTGACTGTCCAGTCATGCCGGGCGATCGCGTGAAATGCCCGCATTATGGCTGGAGTTTGCCGCAGGAGAGCCGCGCTACAGTCGTGCCGCCGCACGGCCCAGGCGCTCGGCGAAGCCGCTGGCATCGATTTCGCCGACCACGCGCACGTCCGCCAGCTCGTTGCCGGCCCGGTCGAAGAAGAGGATCGCCGGCGGGCCGAACAGCTTGTAACGGTCCAGCAGACCGCGCTGGGCGGCATTGCTTTCGGTGATGTCGAAGCGGATCAGGCGGTAGTCGGCCAGCCTCGGCGCCACCTGCGGATCGGCGAAGACCTCGCGTTCGATCACCTTGCAACTGATGCACCAGTCGGCATACCAGTCGAGCATCAGCGGCTGGCCGGCCGCGCGGGCCGCCGCCAGTTGCGCATCCAGCTCGGCGGGGGTCGAGACGGTGTGCCAGCCTTCGATGGCGGTGCCGCCCTGCAGCATGGCGCTGGCCCTGGGCAGTGGTCGCAGCGGATCGGAGCCGCCTTGCAGGGCGCCGACCCAGGCCGCCAGCGCATAGACCAGCAGGGCCAGGCCGAGGAGTTGGGCCAGCTTCTGCCGTGGCGTCTTGCTGGTGAACTCCAGCGTGCCGAGGAACAGCGCGCTGCCGGCGGCGAGCAGGCCCCACAAGGCCAGTGCCGCCGGGCCGGGCAGCACGCGCTCGAGCATCCACACCGAGACGGCCAGCAGCAGTACGCCGAAGATGTTGCGCACGCTGACCATCCAGGGGCCGCTCTTGGGCAGCAGTGCACCGCCGCCGGTGGCGAACAGTATCAGTGGCGTGCCCATGCCCAGCCCCAGGGCGAACAGCTTCAGGCCGCCGCCCAGGGCATCGCCACTGGCACTGATGTACAGCAGCGCACCGGCCAGCGGGGCGGACACGCAGGGCGACACCAGCAGGCTGGACACCGCGCCGAGCAAGGCGGCGCCGGTGAACGAGCCGCCGCGGGCGTTGCCGGCCAGGCGGTCGAGGCGGCCGCCGACGGCCTGCGGCAAGCGCAGCTCGAACAGGCCGAACATGGCCAGCGCGAAGACCACGAAGAACAATGCGAAGGGCACCAGGATCCACGCTGATTGCAGGCGTGCCTGCAGATTCAGCTCCGCGCCGAACACGCCCATCAGCGCGCCGAGCACGGCGAATCCTCCTGCCATCGGCAGGACGTAGGTCACCGACAGCAGGAAGCTGCGCAGGCCGCCGGGTTGGCCGCGCAGGACCACGCCGGTGAGGATCGGCAGCATCGGCAGCACGCAGGGGGTGAACGTCAGGCCCAGGCCGGCGAGGAAGAACAGCGCGACCGAACGCCATGACAGGCGGCCATCCTCGACGGATCGCTCGGCGGGGGATGCGGTCGCCGGGCTGGCGCCGCCGCCGATGGCGATCGATTCGGTCTCCGGCGGATAGCACAGGCCCTTGTCGGCGCAGCCCTGGTAGGACACCTGCAGGTCGAAGGAGCGGTTGTCGGGGTTGTTCACCGGCAACTGGATATCGAGGATGCCGTAGTAGACCTCGACCTCGCCGAAATAGTCGTCGACCTTCTGCACGCCGGCAGGGAGCTGCGCTTCGCCGAGGCTGACGCCCGGCTCCGTGGTCCGGAAGGCGAAGCGGTGGCGGTAGAGGTAGTAGCCTTCGGCCGCGACGAAGCGCAGCGTGATTCGCTCGGGTGTCGCTTCCGCCAGGCTCAGGCGGAACGCCTCGCGCACCGGCAGGAAGTCCGCGCTGTTGTTCAGCGCACCGCCGAAGGTGGGGCTGGGTTTGGTGTCGAACAGGCCGGCACTGGCGGGCAGGACGAACAGCAGGAGAAGCAGACTCAGCAGACGACGCATGACGATCTCACGGTAAAGCAGTGGCGGCATGATAACCAAGCCGGGTGGCCGGCGCCCATGTTCAACTGTCGCTCTGCCGATCAGTTTGCAACCAAATGCTGTCGTCCTGCTCGATGCCCGGCAGGGGTTGCAGGAACTGGCCGGCGCAGGGGCCGACGACGCACTCGCCCGATTCGATGAGAAACAGTGCGCCATGGGTTGCGCACTGCAGCATGCTGCCGCTCTCGTCGAGAAACCGGTCGGCCTGCCATTCCAGCGGCACGCCGCGGTGCGGGCAGCGGTTGCGGTAGAGGTAGACGCGCCCCTCGCGGCGGACTGCGATCAGCTTGAGATCGGCGAGGCTGAAGCCGCGGCTCTGGCCTTCGCCCAGTTCGGATGTGGCGCACAAACGGATCATCGAGTCCTCCCGTGTGAGCGGCGATTATCGCGCAGCGACGAGGCATGCGCAGCGGAATAAACACACCGTGCACTGGCGGTGCCGTCGGTGGGCTTTTATCCTTCGCCGCTCATACCGTTTGGCGAAGCATTCGATGGGTTCTGCCGTTTCCGCGCGCATTCTGTTCCCGGCGCTCGGCCTGCTGCTGCTGGTCTCGCTCTGGCTTTCGCTGGCGCTGGGGCCGCTGAGCCTGCCGCTGGGGGATACCCTGCGTGCCGTCCTGCGACTGCTTGGGCTGCCACTGGCCGCGGACGGGCTGGAGCGGGCCGAACTGATCGTCGCGCAGCTCCGCTTGCCGCGGGCACTTCTGGGGCTCGCGGGCGGAGCGGTGCTGGCCTTGTCCGGGGTGGCGATGCAGGGCCTGTTTCGCAACCCGCTGGCGGACCCGGGTTTGATCGGCGTGTCCAGCGGGGCGGCGCTGGGCGCGGCGGCGGCCATCGTCGGCGGTGCGTTGCTGGGTGGGCTGCCGGCGATAGTCGAGCCCTATGTGCTGTCGTTGTCGGCGTTCCTGGGCGGGCTCGGCGTGACCCTGCTGGTCTATCGCCTCGGACGCCGGGACGGCCAGACCCATGTCGCCACGATGCTGCTCGCCGGCATCGCGCTCACGGCGCTGGCCGGCGCCTCGATCGGGCTGTTCACCTACCTGGCCGACGATGCCACCTTGCGCTCGCTGACCTTCTGGAACCTCGGCAGCCTGAGCGGCGCCAGCTATGGACGCATGTGGCCGTTGCTGCTGATCACCGGCGCGGTGGCGCTGTGGTTGCCGCGCCGGGCCAAGGCACTGAATGCATTGCTGCTCGGCGAATCCGAAGCGCGCCACCTCGGGTTCGACGTCGAGCGCATCAAGCGCGAGCTGGTGATCTGTACCGCCCTGGGGGTCGGTGCTGCCGTGGCTGCCGCGGGGCTGATCGGCTTCGTCGGCCTGGTGGTTCCGCACCTGATGCGCCTGCTGGTGGGGCCGGATCACCGTGTCCTGCTGCCGGCCTCGGCGTTGGCTGGCGCCAGCCTGCTGCTGCTCGCCGATATCGTTGCGCGTATGTTGCTGATCCCGGCGGAGCTGCCGATCGGCATCGTCACTGCGTTGCTCGGTGCGCCGTTCTTTCTCTACCTGCTGCTGCGGGGGCGAGCCTGATGCTGCGTGCCGAAGGGGTGACAGTCCGGCGTGGCGCCATAACGGCGCTGCAGGGGATTCATCTGGACTTGCCGGCGGGCCAGGTGTTCGGCGTGCTCGGCCCGAACGGCGCGGGCAAGAGCACCCTGCTCGGCGCTCTTTGCGGCGAGCTTGACTGCAGCACCGGGCAGGTCCTGCTGCACGGGCGCCGCTCGATGGCTGGCCGGACATCGAGCGGGCACGGCGGCTGGCGGTGCTGCCGCAGAGTTCGAGCCTGAACTTCGCCTTTCGTGTCGAGGAGGTGGTCGCAATGGGGCGATTGCCCCATTGCAGCGGGCGGGCGGCGGATGCACGGATCGTCGAGGCGGCTCTTGCGACAGCCGATGCGCTGCATCTTGCCGCACGCAGCTACCTCACCCTGTCCGGTGGCGAGCGCCAGCGTGTTCATCTGGCGCGGGTCTTGGCGCAACTCTGGCCGGGCGCCGAGGGGCAGGTTCTGCTGCTCGACGAGCCGACCTCGATGCTCGATCCGGCGCACCAGCACAGCATTCTCCAGGCTGCCAGGCGTTTCGCCGCGCAAGGGGCGGCGGTGCTGGTTGTCCTGCACGACCTGAATCTGGCCGCGCGCTACTGCGATCGCCTGCTGCTGCTCGCGGAGGGGAGCGCCCAGGCCAGCGGGACGCCGCAGGAGGTCTTGCGTGCCGAGCCGCTGCGCGCGGTATTCGGCCTGGAGGTCCTGGTGCAGCGCCATCCGGAGCGCGGCCATCCCTTGATCATCGCCCGCTGAGGAGTTCGCCGTGCGCCTTTTGTTGCTGTTGGTCCTGAGTCTGCTGGCCGCCTGCCATTCGCTGCCGGAGCTGCCTGAGTGGCAGAGCCCCGAAGGGCGCGAACATGCCGACCTCGGTTCGATCGTCGACCTGCGCAGCGGCGCAACGCTGACACCAGGGCAGTTGCTGGCCCGGCTGGAGAATGCCGAGCGATTGCTGGTCGGCGAGCGCCACGACAATCCGGATCATCATGCCTTGCAGCTATGGCTGCTGCAGGCTCTGGCCGAGCGCCGCGCGCAGGGTAGCCTGTTGCTGGAGATGCTCACGCCGGAGCAGCAGGCGCGGGTGGACACAGTCAGGGCCGACGTGCGCGAGGGCTGCATGGCGGACGATCTGCCCGCTGCACTGGCATGGCAGGACGGCTGGGACTGGCAGCTCTACGGCCCGCTCGTGCGCCATGCGCTGGCGCAGTCCTATCCGTTGCTGTATGCCAACCTGGGGCGTGAGGAAATCACCGCTCTCTATCGCGCCGCGCGGCAAGTGAATGGGCGGGCCAGCGGGGCGAGTGCGGTGCGTGATGCATTGCGGGCCCAGATCAGGGCGTCGCATTGCGACATGCTGCCCGAATCGCAGCTGCCGGCGATGCTCGCGGTGCAGCAGCAACGCGATCGGCGCATGGCCGAGCGCTTGCAGGCCGCGCCGAAGCCGGCCATGTTGCTGGCCGGGGCCTTCCATGTGCGGCGCGATCTGGGCGTGCCGCTGCATCTGGAGGATTTGTCCGCTGGCGCGGCGCAGGTCTTGGTGCTCGCCGAGGTGGGCGAGCGGGTATCGGCCGAGCAGGCCGATTTCGTCTGGTATACGCCGGCCCAGAAAGAGCAGGACCATTGCGAGCAGCTGCGCACGCGCAAGCCATGACAGGATGTTCGATGGCGGCGACTTTTCCGCAGGCAAAAAAAGACCCGGCAGAGCCGGGTCAAAACCGTGATTAGCCTGATGAGGAGATAACCTGAAGACCCGACTGCCTGGAGTCTTCAGCTATCGACTGACCTCGCGATCAGTTGTGATAATAATAACAATTCTCATTTGTGTGTCAACCGCCTTTCTAAAAAATATTCTCCGCGTTCCCGGGCGGCCCGTTTCGGGCTATGCCGGTACGCCGACCCGCAGCTGGGTGACTTCCTTGTTCAGCAGGTCGATGCGGCGGGCCATGCTTTCGATGAGGCTGTGGGCGATGCGCGGGTTGCTCTGCGTCAGCCCCAGGAACTGCTCCTTGGGGATGACCATCACCGTGCAGGGTTCGCGGGCGATCACCGTGGCGCTGCGGCGCTCGCGGGTGAAGACGGCCATGGCGCCGAAGATCTCGTCCTTCTGTACGTCGCCAACCTTCTGCCCATCGACGATGGCATCGGCCTGGCCTTCGATGATGATGAAGACGTTGTCCGCTTCGTCGCCCTGGCGGATCAGCTCCTCGCCGGCGGCGAAGTGCTTGAAACCGGTGGCAGGACGGATTTCCGGCTGCTTGAGGCGGGCGAGGGCATCGGAGAGCAGTGCGGTGTGGCCGATCAGGTACTGGGTGAACAGTTCCTGGCGGTGTTCGTCGGCATGAATGTGCTGGAAGACCGCGCTGCGCGCGTAAGGCATCAGCCTGAGCGGCTCGTCGCTGCAATAACGCCACTCCGGCAGCTCGCTGCCCTGGCGCAGGCCGATCAGGTCGCCTTCCTGCAGGTAGAACAGCGGCTTGGCGTCGATCAGGGCGTGCAGCAGGCCGGCTTCGATGATGAACAGCTGTTGTGCCGGAAGCTCGGCGCACAGATTCTCGGTGTGCTTCAGTTCGATGCTCGGGCCGGAGGGCTGCAGCCTTCCAGCAACTGAGCGGGGATTCCTTGCAGGCGGTTGATCAGGCGATCGGCGTAGGCCGGTTGCTCCCCGAGTAAATACATGTCGGCAAATCCTTGAACGAACGGGCGGGCGATGGGCAGGGACTCTCTCGCGCACAATAGGCTCGGCCGCTGGGCCGAGTAAATCCTGCGCCGTGGAGGTTGTGAGCTAGCTCTTGTTGTCGTGCCCGCCGTTCAGATGGCGGTTCAGCTCTTCCTTGAGGGGCGTGGGCAGTTCCTGCCAGGGCAGGTCGCGCAAGGCTCCCTCGATTGCGTACAGCAAAACCCGGGAGGCGCCGAAACCGCGTGCCTTGACGGCCCTATAGGAGCTGACCGAGCCCAGTCGCCTGAGGTCTTCCGCCGTGTGGATGCCCGATGCGTGCAGCCATTGCACCGAGGTTTTGCCGAGATTTCGCAGAGTGAGCAGTTCATCGTGCATGGCGGCATCCTTACGGTGTTAAGGGCTGTCGGCGAGCCCTAGCGGTTTGGGTAGCCTGTCAGGAAGTGTAGCGGCCAGCGAATCCGCCGCTGGCGGTCCGGCTGGCCCCAGGCGGCTGCCAGTTGTGGCTCCAGCCTCGCCACGGGGTCCTCGCCGTTGACCCGTTGCCATTTCTTCACGGCGGACCAGGTGCGCAGATAGCCGGTGAGCTGGTGGAGATCCCATTGCGCCTCGAGGGCGAAGGCGGGCGTTTCGATGCCTGCGAAGGGCAGCTGGATGTCGCGGTAGCCGGCGTCCACGCTGGCGCGCCCGTCCGGCCAGTAGCCGGCGAGGGTCGTGGCGTACAGCTGCTGGGTGATGTCGTCCAATGCTGGCGTGATCTGCAGCAGGCTGTAGCACCAGGCGCAGAACAGGCCGTCCGGCTTCAGCGCCAGGCGCGCCTGGGCGAAGAACTCGGGGGTGGCGAACCAGTGCAGCGCCTGGGCGACCACCAGCAGATCCAGTTGCGCAGGTTTCAGGGGCAGTTGCTCGGCTTCGGCAACGAAGCGTTGCACGCCTGGCCAGCAGCGTTCGGCAGACAGCTGCTGCGGGCTCGCATCGCAGGCGAGCACCTGCCGGAAATGCCGGGTCAGCGGCAGGCTGGCCTGGCCGTTGCCGGCGGCCAGGTCCAGCGCCAGGTCGGTGCTCGTGCACTGATGCGCCAGCCAGGCGAACAGCGGTTCGGGGTAGGTGGGACGGAATCGGGCGTAGTCGTCGGAGTGCGCCGAGAACAGCTGGACGCTGTCGCTGGCCGGGCGGGGTGCCCGGGGTTCGCTGGCAGACATATTGGCTTCCCGCGGTTGATTATCGGCAGTATAGAAGCACCGCCGCGCTCTGCGTGCGGCGGTGCTTTCCGCTCAGAGCCCGGGCAGGTGCTGGCGGATGCTGGCGACCAGGTCGTCGAGGCTGCCGGCGTCCTGTGTATCGACCCGGCGGCTGTGCGTCAGCTCGCTTTCGCTCAGCGCCTCACGGCTGGCGCGCTGGGCCTGGACGACTTCCAGAGTGGCATCCGAAGGATCGCCGCCTTCGGCCTGGCGTTGCGCCAGCCATTGCGCGATCACCGCATCGGGCGCCTCGCAGTCGAGGATCAGGAAGGGCACGCCGGTGGATTCGGCGATCTGCCACGCCGCCTGGCGCTGCGGTTGCTTGAGGTAGGCCGCATCGATCACCACGGAGAAGCCGGCCTGCAGGGCGGCCTTGGCGAGCTGGTGCAGGCGCTGGTAGGTCGCCTCGCTGGCCTGCTGGCTATAGATGCCGGTGTCGAGCTGGCCTTGCTGGGCCTGCGGTTGTTCGCCATGCAGGCGCTTGCGTTCGACATCCGAGCGCAGGCGCACTGCGCCCAATGCTTCGACCAGGCGCAGGGCGACGTGGCTCTTGCCGACGGCGGACACGCCATGGGTGATCGCCAGGAAGCGCGAGGGAATGGCGCTGTAGCTTTCCGCCAGGTTGGCATAGCTGCGGTACTGGCGCAGGACCACCTTGCGCTGCACGGCGTCCTGCTCCTGGTACAGGCGGAACAGGCTGACCTTGGCGCGCACCAGGGCACGATAGGCCTTGTACAGGTTGAGCAGCTCCACTGCGGCGTAGTCGCCGGTGCGTTCGAGCCAGCCATTGATGAAGCGTCGGGCCTGGCACTTGAGGCCGCGGTCCTCGAGGTCCATGGCGAGGAACGCGGCGTCCGAGGCGATGTCGATCAGGCGGAATGGTTCGTTGAACTCGATGCAGTCGAACAGCACCACCTTGTCGTCGATCAGGGTCGCGTTGCCGAGGTGCAGGTCGCCGTGGCACTCGCGGATGAAGCCCTGCTGGCAACGCTGATCGAGCAGCGGACCCAGGCGCAGGATGCTGGTTTCGGTCCAGTCCTCCAGCGCGTCGAGTTGCTGCAGGTCGGCCGCTTCGCTGAGCAGCGGGCGGATCTGCTCGAAGTTCTGCCGCATCGGCGCGACGATCGCCTCGGCGCTGTTCAAGCGTGGTCGGCCGGGACATGGGGGGTATTCAGGTGGAAGCGGGCGATCTGTTCGGCCAGCGCGTCGATGTGTGCGTCGGTCAGTTCGCCGCGCGCCTGCACCTCGGCCAGCAGCTGGGTTTGCGGGAATTCGCGCATCTTCAAGACGTATTCGAAGGGCTCGCCCGCGCCGTCGATCACTGGCGCTTCCGCAGAGCCGCTGATCGGCAGCACCTGCAGGTAGAGCTCGGGCGCCATGCGCTGGTTCAGCCGCAGCTCCTCCTCGCAGAAGCGCTTGCGCGCCGCGAGGGTGGTGAAGTCGAGAAAGCCGAAGTCGACCGGCTTCTTGATCTTGTAGGCATAGGCGCCGGTCAGGATCACCCAGGAGATGTGCGTCTCGATGACCCGGAAGCTCGACGGGATGCGGGTACAGGGCAGGGTTCTGCAGGGCGGCGATCAGTGTCTGGCTCACGGTCTTTCCTTGTTGAATTTCTTGGACGGGGCGTGCGAGTCCTCTGCGAAGCAGTCCACACAGTCGAAAAGTCGCTGGCATTATGGCCGTTGGGCGTTGCGCTGCAAACCGCCGAGAGGCCGTCTGTCCGCTGCGGCAAAGTGCGTATAATGCGCCGCCATGACTAAATCCCGCTCCCCTCGTACCCGCTCGAAACGCCGCTCCGGCGGGGCCCGCCCCTGGCTGGGCTGGGCGATCAAGCTTTCCATCGTCGGCCTGGTGATCCTCGCCGGCTTCGCGATCTATCTGGATGCCGTGGTGCAGGAGAAATTCTCCGGCAAGCGCTGGACGATCCCCGCCAAGGTCTATGCGCGGCCGCTGGAGTTGTTCGTCGGGCAGAAGCTGGACAAGAACGATTTCCTCGCCGAACTCGATGCCTTGGCTATCGCCGCGAAAAGGCGGTGAGCGGCCCAGGCGGTGCCTCGGTGGCCGGCAACAACGTGGAACTGCACACCCGGGGCTTCCAGTTCTATGAAGGCAACGAAGAATCGCAGCGGCTGCGGGTGCGCTTCTCCGGTGACTTCGTCGCCGGGCTGAATCGCGCCAACGGCGGCGAGCTGCCGGTCGCGCGGCTGGAGCCGGTGCTGATCGGCGGCCTGTATCCGGCGCACAACGAAGACCGCATCCTGATCAAGCTCGACCAGGTGCCGCCGTACCTGGTGGAAACGCTGGTGGCTGTCGAGGACCGGGAGTTCTTCCATCACTTCGGCGTCTCGCCCAAGTCGATCGCGCGCGCGGTCTGGGTGAACCTGACCGCCGGCCAGGTGCGCCAGGGTGGCAGCACTCTGACCCAGCAGTTGGTGAAGAACTTCTACCTGACCAACGAGCGCAGCCTCAGCCGCAAGGCCACCGAGGCGATGATGGCCGTGCTGCTGGAACTGCATTACGACAAGCAGGAAATCCTCGAGGCCTACCTCAACGAGGTGTTCCTCGGCCAGGATGGCCGCCGGGCGATCCACGGCTTCGGCCTGGCCAGCCAGTACTTCTTCGGCCAGCCGCTGGCCGAGCTGAAGCTGTCGCAGGTGGCGCTGCTGGTCGGCATGGTCAAGGGGCCGACCTACTACAACCCGCGGCGCAACCCGGAGCGGGCGCTGGAGCGGCGCAACCTGGTGCTAGATCTGCTGGCCGAACAGCAGGTGGTCAGCGTCGAGGAGGCGGCGAAGGCCAAGCAGGCGCCGCTGGGTGTGACCCAGCGCGGCAGCCTGGCCGACAGCTCGTATCCGGCGTTCCTCGACCTGGTCAAGCGCCAGCTGCGCCAGGACTATCGCGACGAGGACCTGACCGAGGAAGGCCTGCGTGTATTCACCAGCTTCGACCCGATCCTCCAGCTGAAGGCCGAGCAGGCCATGAGCGAGACCCTCAAGCGCCTTGGCAAGAATACCGAAGGGATCGAAGGCGCGATGATGGTGACCAATCCGGAGACCGGCGAGATCCAGGCCATGCTCGGCAGTCGCCAGCCCGGCTACGCCGGCTTCAACCGCGCGCTGGATGCGGTGCGGCCGATCGGCTCGCTGATCAAGCCGGCCATCTATCTGGCTGCGCTGGAAAAGCCCAGCCAGTACACGCTGACCAGCCTGCTGGAAGACGAACCCTTCTCGGTCAAGGGCGCCGACGGGCAGATCTGGAAACCGCAGAACTATGGCCGCCAGGCCCATGGCACGGTGTACCTGTACCAGGCGCTGGCCAACTCCTACAACCTGTCCACCGCCCGCCTCGGGCTCGACCTGGGCGTGCCGAACGTGCTCAGGACGCTCGAGCGGCTGGGCGCTTCACCGAAGTGGCCGGCCTACCCATCGATGCTGCTCGGCGCCGGCGGCTGCGCCCGATCGAGGTGGCCGGCATGTACCAGACGCTCGCCAGCGGCGGCTTCAATACCCCGTTGCGTGGCATTCGCAGCGTGCTGACCGCCGATGGCGAGCCGCTCAAGCGCTATCCATTCCAGATCCAGCAGCGCTTCGATCCCGGTGCGATCTACCTGACCCAGTACGCGATGCAGCGCGTCATGCGCGAAGGCACCGGCCGTTCGGCCTATAACCGCCTGCCGCAGTCGTTGAACCTGGCCGGCAAGACCGGGACCACCAACGATTCGCGCGACAGCTGGTTCGCCGGCTTCAGCCAGGATCTGCTGGCGGTGGTCTGGCTCGGCCGCGATGACAATGGCAAGACCTCGCTGACCGGCGCCACCGGGGCGCTGCAGGTCTGGACGGATTTCATGCGGCGTGCCGACCCGCTGCCCTTGCAGACCCCGGTGCCGGATAATGTGGCGTACGCTTGGTTGATGCGCGCAGTGGCCTGGGCACCGACGAGCGTTGCCCGGGCGCGGTGCAGATGCCCTACATCCGTGGCAGCGAACCGGCTCCCGGCCCGGGCTGCGGTATCCAGGCTCCGGTGGAGTCGGTCATGGACTGGGTGCGCGGCTGGCTGCAATAGGCCGGCCTGCGTTACGCCCCGGCTGTTTAGTGAAGAGGTCTGAATAGTGAACAAGCAATGGATGACTGTTCTGGCGGTCGTCGCCTGATGCAAGGCTGTGCCACCGTCGATCGCCGGGCGATCCCGGTCGTCGACGCCGGGGCGCCGGTCTCCGAAGAGCTGGCGGCGCGCCAGGGCTATCGTGCCCCGGCTGCTCCCGTGGCGGCACCGCAGCAACGGGAGGCAGACTCGGGCGTCGTGGTGATGGTGCCCCAGGGCGGCTCGGCCCCCCTGCAAACCTTCGCCGCACCGGACAGCGCATTTTCCGGGACGATCGATTCGGGCAGCGCGGCGCAGCCGGCCTGGCAGCCTGCGCCGTCGATCTCGGCGCCGGCCAGCACGCCTGCGCCGAGCATGCCCAGCGGGATTCCCTCCTCCGGCAGTGGCCTGGCGGCCGACGAGCAGCTCGACGGGCCGGTGCTGGCGCTGCTGACCACCGCCCAGCAACAGCAGGGCGGCGGCGACCTGAATGGTGCCGCTTCCAGCCTGGAACGCGCCCAGCGCATTGCCCCGCGCGAGCCGCAGGTGCTCTATCGGCTGGCACAGGTGCGATTGGCGCAGGGCGATGCGGTGCAGGCCGAGCAGCTCTCCCGGCGTGCGCTGAGTTATTCCAGCGGGCGTCCTGCGCTGCAGGCGAGTCTCTGGGAGCTGATCGCGCAGTCGCGTGAGCGCCAGGGCGATACGGCGGGCGCCGCGCAGGCCCGTGAGCGGGCCAAGGTCAACCTGTGATGGATGCGCGTTTGCCGGCGGTGGCGCAGCAGCTGTTGCTGATCGAGCGCGAACTGCGCGTGCTCGGGCTGTGGGCGGCGGCGCCGCCGACGCTGGAGGCGCTCGCCAGCAGCGAGCCCTTCTGCGTCGATACGCTGCCATTCGAGCAGTGGCTGCAATGGATCTTCCTGCCGCGGATGAAGACGATCGTCGAGGGTGGGCTGCCGCTGCCGGCGGCTTCCGGTATCCATGCGATGGCGGAAATGGTTTATCGCGAGCGGCAGGTGGCGGGGCTGTTGGAGGCGTTGCTGCGGTTCGATGAGCTGATCGTGAACGCCTGACGCCGCTCGAACGGGGTGGGGCGCCTCGCTTGTTGCGCCCCCGATGGCGGAGTGGCCGCGGTACGCGGGCGCGGCCGCATCAATTGCAGTTTTCTGCGATTTTCTCTTGGGTTTCCGTGATGCGGGCCTGGCGCTCCTCCTCGGTGATGCGTCGGACTTCGCCGTTTTCCTCGACTCGCACGCGCGGGTTGTTCTGCAGTTGCGCCAGGTTGGTGCGCAGCGTCTCGCAGTAGCGCTTGCGCTCGGCCTCCTGCTCGGCCACCTGCTGCTTGACCTGGCGGTCGATGCTGCGCTGATCCGGCGCGGCGGCGGGCTCGCCCTGCGGGGAGGCCTGCGGCGCCGCTGCCGGCCTTGCCGGGGCGGTCACCGTGTTGACGGTTTCCGCTTGCTGGCCCTGGGGCGGCTGTGCACCGAAATGCGTGACCCCCTGGGCATCCACCCATTTGTATACCTGGGCGGCCATGGCCGTACTGCTCAGCGCCAGCAGCAGGCCGCCGGCAAGAAACATGAATCGCATGCTGTTACCTTCGTCTGGATCGGAAACCGGCTGCCACTATACCCAAAACCCCCGGCACCGCTTCTGCACCGCGTCACAGCCGAAAGCGCTCGAGCGCAACGGCGGGCTTGACTTGCCGCTGCTGAATCCGAACAATCCGAGGCTTGCTGTCCTGAGTCGCCTCGCCGCAAGCGATACCGGCTCAGTCTAGACAGACATGAGGTGCTACCCGCGCCGACCTGCATCACCCGCAACGCGTTACCTCGCGCTGGGTGGAGAGCCCGCGACACCAGGGACTCTTCCAATACTGGCTCAGTCAGTGGCTGACGTAGTCGGCGACCACCGTCGCTCATGCCCTGCTGGCAGTAAACCTTTTCTGGCGGCTCCGGCTTGGACCGCTATCTGGCGTTCAGAGGTGAACAACGTGGAACTCTTATCCGGCGCTGAAATGGTCGTCCGCTTCCTGCGTGACGAAGGCGTTAAGTACATCTACGGGTACCCGGGCGGTGCCGTTCTGCATATCTACGATGCGCTTTTCAAAGAGAAGTCCATCGAGCACATCCTGGTTCGTCACGAGCAGGCCGCCACCCACATGGCCGATGGCTACGCGCGCGCGACCGGCAAGGCTGGCGTGGTGCTGGTGACCTCCGGTCCTGGGGCGACCAATGCCATCACCGGTATCGCCACCGCCTTCATGGACTCGATCCCGATGGTGGTCATCTCTGGTCAGGTGCCCAGCACCATGGTGGGCACCGATGCGTTCCAGGAAACCGACATGATCGGCATCTCTCGGCCCATCGTGAAGCACAGCTTCATGATCAAGCATCCTTCGGAAATCCCCGAAGTGATGAAGAAGGCGTTCTACCTCGCCGAGTCCGGTCGCCCGGGGCCGGTTGTCATCGACATTCCGAAAGACATGACCAACCCGGCCGAAAAATTCGAATACGTCTACCCGAAGAAGGCCAAGCTGCGTTCCTACAGCCCGGCCGTGCGCGGGCATTCGGGCCAGATTCGCAAGGCGGCGGAATTGCTGCTGGGCGCCAAGCGGCCGATCATCTACGCCGGTGGCGGCGTGGTCCTGGGCAAGGCCTCGGCGCAACTGACCGAGCTGGCGAAGATGCTCAACCTGCCGGTGACCAACACCCTGATGGGCCTGGGCTGCTATCCGGGCAGCGACCGCCAGTTCGTCGGCATGCTCGGCATGCACGGCAGCTACACCGCCAACCTGGCGATGCATCACTCCGACGTGATCCTGGCCGTCGGTGCGCGTTTCGACGATCGCGTGATCAACGGTGCGACCAAGTTCTGCCCGAACGCCAAGATCATCCATATCGACATCGATCCGGCGTCGATCTCCAAGACCATCAAGGCGGACATCCCGATCGTCGGCCCGGTGGACAGCGTGCTCACCGAGATGGTCGCCATCGTCAAGGAAATCGGTCAGGCGCCGAATGCCGAGACCGTGGCCAGCTGGTGGAAGCAGATCGACGAGTGGCGCGGCAACGGCCGGCTGTTCCCCTACAACGAGGGCGATGGTTCGATCATCAAGCCGCAGGCCGCCATTGAGGCGCTCTGCGAAGTGACCAGGGGCGAGGCCTATGTAGCCTCGGACGTCGGTCAGCATCAGATGTTCGCCTGCCAGTACTACAAGTTCGACAAGCCCAACCGCTGGCTCAACTCGGGCGGCCTCGGCACCATGGGCTTCGGTCTGCCGGCAGCCATGGGCGTCAAGCTGAACTTCCCCGAAGCCGATGTCGCGGTGGTGACGGGCGAGGGCAGCATCCAGATGAACATCCAGGAGCTGTCCACCTGCTTGCAGTACGACCTACCGGTGAAGATCATCAACCTCAACAACGGTGCGCTGGGCATGGTCCGCCAGTGGCAGGACATGGTGTACAACAGTCGCTACTCGCACTCGTACATGGAGTCGCTGCCGGACTTCGTCAAGCTGGCCGAGGCTTACGGCCACGTCGGCATGCGCATCACCGAGCTCAAGGATCTCAAGCCGATGATGGAAGAGGCGTTCGCCATGAAGAATCGCCTGGTCTTCCTGGATATTGCCGTCGATACCGCCGAGCACGTCTATCCGATGCAGATCAAGGATGGTGCGATGCGTGACATGTGGCTGAGCAAGACGGAGCGGACCTGACCATGAGACACATCATTTCCCTGTTGATGGAAAACGAACCGGGTGCGCTGTCCCGTGTGGTCGGTCTGTTTTCCCAGCGCAACTACAATATCGAGAGCCTGACCGTCGCGCCGACCGAGGATCCGACTCTGTCGCGTCTGACCTTGACCACCGTCGGGCACGAGGAGGTGATCGAGCAGATCACCAAGAACCTCAACAAGCTGGTGGAAGTCGTCAAGCTGGTGGATCTGTCGGAGAGCGCGCATATCGAGCGCGAGCTGATGCTGATCAAGGTCAAGGCCACCGGTGCCCAGCGCGCCGAGGTCAAACGCACCACGGATATTTTCCGCGGGCAGATCGTCGATGTGACCACCAGCGTCTATACCATCCAGCTGGCCGGAACCAGCGACAAGCTGGACAGCTTCATCCAGGCCATCGGCACCGCGTCGATTCTGGAAGTCGTACGCAGCGGCGTCACCGGGATTTCCCGGGGCGACAAGGTCCTGAGTATCTAACGGCTGGCGGGCGTGTCCGTCCGACAGTCAGCAACGTTTTATCGAATGGCCCACGAGGCCGGCAATAGGGGTAGTTCATGAAGGTTTCTTACGATAAAGACTGCGATCTTTCCATCATCCAGGGTAAGAAGGTCGCCATCATCGGTTATGGCTCCCAGGGCCATGCCCACGCCTGCAACCTGAAGGATTCCGGCGTCGACGTCACCGTCGGCCTGCGTCCGGGTTCCACTTCCATCGCCAAGGCCGAAGCGCATGGCCTGAAGGTCAGCGACGTACCGGCCGCGGTCGCCGCCGCCGATCTGGTGATGATCCTCACCCCCGACGAGTTCCAGGGCCGCCTGTACAAGGACGAGATCGAGCCGAACCTGAAGCAGGGCGCCACCCTGGCCTTCGCCCACGGCTTCTCGATCCACTACAACCAGGTCGTGCCGCGTGCCGATCTGGACGTGATCATGATCGCGCCGAAGGCCCCGGGCCACACCGTACGCTCCGAATTCGTCAAGGGTGGCGGCATTCCGGACCTGATCGCGGTCTACCAGGACGCTTCCGGCAATGCGCGCAACGTCGCGCTGTCCTACGCCTGCGGCGTGGGCGGCGGCCGTACCGGCATCATCGAAACCACCTTCAAGGACGAGACCGAAACCGACCTGTTCGGTGAGCAGGCCGTGCTCTGCGGTGGTTGCGTCGAGCTGGTCAAGGCCGGTTTCGAAACCCTGGTCGAAGCCGGCTACGCCCCGGAAATGGCCTATTTCGAGTGCCTGCACGAGCTGAAGCTGATCGTCGACCTGATGTTCGAAGGCGGCATCGCCAACATGAACTACTCGATTTCCAACAACGCCGAGTACGGTGAATACGTCACCGGTCCGGAAGTCATCAACGCCGAATCCCGTGCTGCCATGCGCAATGCCCTCAAGCGCATCCAGGACGGCGAGTACGCCAAGATGTTCATCACCGAAGGCGCCGCCAACTACCCGTCCATGACGGCCTATCGTCGCAACAACGCGGCGCATGGCATCGAAGTGGTCGGTGAGAAGCTGCGTGCGATGATGCCCTGGATCGCGGCCAACAAGATCGTCGACAAGAGCAAGAACTGATCGTCGTTCTGCTGGAGAAAAACGCGGCCTTGGCCGCGTTTTTTCGTTCTGCCCGCCAGGCATCTGGTATAAATCACGGGCTTGGCCGGGCTGAACCGCGTATCCCCTGGTCTGGTCGAAATTATCCGTACCTGTTGTAAAGGTGATTGTGCATGAGTGAACAAGCTGAAGAGCCGAACAAGCCAGTCGAGCCGGAAAGCATCCTGCCGATCGACGAGCATGTCGAGGAGACCCAGGAGCCCGACGGCCGCAAGGTGCGTCACCGGGGCATCTACCTGTTACCCAACCTGTTCACTACCGCCAATCTCTTTGCCGGCTTCTTTTCCATCATTACCGCCATCAACGGCAATTTCTACGTGGCTGCCGCGACGGTGTTCGTCGCCATGGTGCTGGACAGCCTGGATGGTCGGGTCGCCCGCCTGACCAATACCCAGAGCGCCTTCGGTGCCGAATACGACTCGCTGTCGGACATGGTCGCCTTCGGCCTGGCGCCTGCGGTGCTCGCGTACGAGTGGGCGCTGTCCGAATTGGGCAACGTCGGACTCACCGTGGCCTTCATCTATGTAGCTTGCGCGGCTCTGCGCCTGGCGCGCTTCAATACCCAGATCGGCAAGGTCGACAAGCGCTGGTTCATCGGGCTGGCCAGCCCCGCCGCCGCCGGGGTGGTCGCCGGTTGGGTCTGGGCGGTCTGGGCGCTCGACGAGTCGGGGATCCGCGGCGTGGATCTGCCGCTGGTGCTGGTCATGCTCTTCGCGCTGATGGTCGCCGCCGCGGGCCTGTTGATGGTCAGCAACATCAAGTACTACAGCTTCAAGGATCTCGATCTCAAGGGGCGGGTGCCTTTCGTCGCCATTCTGGTGGTGGTGCTGGTGTTCGCCGTGGTCTTCAGCGACCCGCCACGGGTCCTGCTGTTGATCTTCCTGGCCTATGCCGCTTCCGGTCCGGTGCAGTTCCTAATGCAGTTGCGTCGCCGCAAGCGCGCCGAGGGTTGATTTTCTGTCCGGGGCCGCGCCTTATTGGTTCCTTCCGGCCAATATGCGGAGGCCCGCATGCTTATCAAGACTCCCGTTTCCGGCGAATGCCATGAGTCAGAGGTGACGCCGGAGGCGGTTTACCTGAATCGCCGCCGGCTGCTCCAGGGGACACTGCTGTCCGTTGCGGCAGCGGGCATATCGCCGTTCGCCAAGGCTGCTGAGCGCTACGAGGGCGTGGAGCCGGCGCCAGCCTCGGCCTGGTTCACTGAAAAGCTGGCCGAGGCTCGTTGGCAGGCGATCGTGGCCCAGGGCGAGGCGATCACGCCTTTTTCCGACGCCACGCATTACAACAACTTCTACGAATTCGGTCCCAACAAGGGCGACCCGGCGCGCCATGCGTCGGCGTTGAAGGTCGAACCCTGGGCGGTGGTCGTCGACGGGGAGGTCGGTAACCCCGGGCGCTACTCTCTCGAGGATCTGTTTCCGCAAGGCCGTCTGGAGGAGCGCATCTACCGGCTGCGTTGTGTCGAGGCGTGGTCGATGGTGATTCCTTGGCTGGGCTTTCCCTTGGCCGATCTGATTCGCCGGCTGCAACCTCGTTCTGCCGCCAGGTTCATTCGCTTCGAAACGGCCTACAGGCCCGAGGAGATGCGCGGTACCCGTTCGGGCTTCGCCTTGATCGACTGGCCCTATGTCGAGGGCCTACGCATGGATGAGGCGATGCACCCGTTGACCTTGCTGACTGTCGGCATGTACGGGCGGGTCCTGCCCAACCAGAACGGTGCGCCTCTGCGCTTGGTCGTACCCTGGAAGTACGGCTTCAAGAGTATCAAGTCGATCGTGCGGATCAGCTTCGTGCGTGATCAGCCGGCGACCACCTGGCAGACGATGGCTCCGCAGGAGTACGGCTTCTACGCGAACGTGAACCCCAAGGTCTCGCATCCGCGCTGGTCCCAGGCGCGCGAGCGTCGCCTTCCCGGCAGCCTGTTCAGTCCTAATTTGCGTGACACGCTGCTGTTCAACGGTTACGCCGAGCAGGTGGCGGGTCTGTATAGCACGATGGATCTCAGCAAGGACTATTGATGCGTTACGCGTGGTGGCGGATCGCGATATTCACCTGCGCGGCAAGCGTGCCTTGTTACTGGCTGGCCCTGGCTTGGCAATTCGCGCTGGGGCCGGATCCCGGCAAGGTGCTGGTCGACAATCTGGGCCAGGGCGCTCTGGTGTTGCTGCTTCTGACCTTGGGGATGACACCTCTGCAACGGGTTACGGGTTGGGGCGGCTGGCTGGCCGTGCGCCGCCAGCTCGGGCTTTGGACGTTCAGCTATGTCCTGCTGCACCTGACCAGCTATCTGTATTTCCTGCTGGGCGGCGAGTTCTCCCGTCTGGGTGAGGAGCTACAGGAGCGGCCATACATTCTGGTTGGCATGCTCGGGTTCCTGGGGTTGACGGCATTGGCACTCACCTCCAATCGATGGAGCATGCGTCGGCTCGGTAAGCGCTGGAAGGCGCTGCACCGACTGATCTATCTGATCGTCATCGCCGCACTGCTGCACATGCTCTGGGTCGTTCGGTCAGATGTCGGGCGCTGGTTCCTGTACGCCGGTATCGCCACGATGCTGCTCGCGTTGCGGATTCCGGTCGTTGCTATCGCTCTGGGTAAGTTGCAGCGTGGGAAAAAGAAAATCCGT
>NZ_AZSV01000076.1:0-20727 GCF_000582595.1 Pseudomonas sp. BAY1663 | reverse complement strand
TGCTGCGGCTCGCGCTGCGGGCGCGCCTGGCGCGGGGCGTCGTCGGCGTTGCCGCCACGGCTGCCCAGCAGCTGCATGCTGCCGTTCATGTCGACCACGATCTCGGTGGTGTAACGCTTGACGCCGTCCTTCTCCCACTCGCGGGTCTGCAGGCGGCCTTCGATGTAGCACTGCGAGCCCTTGCGCAGGTATTCGCCGGCGATCTCGGCGACCTTGCCGAACAGCACGACGCGGTGCCATTCGGTACGCTCCTGCAACTGGCCGGTCTGCTTGTCCTTCCAGCTGTCGGTGGTGGCCAGGGTGATGTTGGTCACCGCATTGCCATTGGGCATGTAGCGGGTTTCCGGGTCGCCGCCGACATTGCCGATCAAGATGACTTTATTCACCCCTCTGGCCATGGGTAACTCCTTTCTGGAACAGTGATTTTGAGTGGGCTCGCGATGCGCAGATCCTGCTTGCAGGAACACCCGAAGACCGAGCATCTTACCTCAGCCCACCCCGGGCGGCCAACCGCCGCACCGCCAAGTTGTGCCCGAGCTGGCAACTGAGGCCGCCTTCAGGCCACCAGGCGATCCAGCGCCTCGCGGTCGAGCTGCTGGGTATCCACCTTGATATAGGCGGCCGCCTCTTCGACGACGATCAGCACATCGCTGACACCCTGCACGCCGCGCAGATCGGCACCGAGCTCGACATTCGCCAAGGCACTGGCGGAGAGCGGCAGGCGCAGGCTGGTGACATAGGGCGGTTCGCGCATGCTGTAGACCACGCCGAACCATAGCGCACAGAGCACGGCGCAGCCGCTGAACACCAGCGCCAGCCCACCCTGCTGGTAGAGCAGCCCGCCGAGCACGCCGCCCAGGCCGGCACCGAGGAACTGGCTGGTGGAATAGACCCCCATCGCGGTGCCCTTGCCGCCAGCCGGCGCGACCTTGCTGATCAGCGAGGGCAGCGAGGCTTCCAGCAGGTTGAAGGCGATGAAGAAGCCGACCATGCCGATCACCAGCATCCACAGGCCGCTGCCCAGCAGCCAGAAGAACAGCTCGCACAGCAGCAGCGCAGCGACTGCGCCGAGCACCACCCGGCGCATCTGCCGCTTCTTCTCGCCATAGATGATGAATGGGATCATGCCGAAGAAGCCGATCATCAGCGCCGTGAGGTAGACCCACCAGTGCTCGTCCTTGGGCAGCGCGCCCTGCTCCACCAGCGCCAGTGGCAGGGCGACGAAGCTGGCCATGAGGATCGCGTGCAACGCCAGGATGCTGAAGTCCAGGCGCAACAGGTCGGGATGGCGCAGCGTCAGGCCGAGCGCCTGCCTGGCGACGCCGGACTCACGGTGGCGCACGTGCGCCTCGGCACGCGGCAGCAGCGCGACGATGACGCCGCCGACCAGCGCCATCGCCGCCGTCACCCAGAACAAGCCGGAAAGGCCGAACGCCCGGGTCAGCAGCGGCCCGACGATCATCGCCACGGCGAAGGAAAAGCCGATGCTCACGCCGATCAGGGCCATCGCCTTGGTCCGATGCTGCTCGCGCGTGAGATCCGAGAGCAGCGCCATCACCGCCGCGGAAATCGCTCCGGCGCCCTGCAGGATGCGCCCGGCGATCACGCCCCAGATACTGTCGGACATCGCCGCCAATACGGCGCCAGCAGCGAAGATCAACAAGCCGAAATAAATGATCGGCAAGCGACCGATGCGGTCAGAAAGGATGCCGAAGGGAATTTGCAGCAGCGCCTGGGTCAAACCATAGGCACCGATGGCCAGACCGATCAGCGTGGGCGTGGCGCCGTCGAGATCCATGCCGTAGGTCGCCAGCACCGGCAAAACCATGAACATGCCGAGCATGCGGAACGCGAAAACCAGGGCCAGCCCGGCCGCTGCGCGTGTTTCGCTGGCGCTCATGCGCTCGCTGTAGGGGTCCTGCATGGAGGGTCTCGCTTGTATGAACCGGCGGCGATTCTAGCAGCCATCCTATAGGGTCTGTTGCCGTTTCAGCGCAATCCGCGTTGCTGCGTCAAATGGCGCCATGGCCGGGCGGCGTTCCGCAGGCGCGGGACGCAGGTAATGGTCATTCCCTTGCCAAGTCCCGCAACGCCGCATGGCGTCATTTGCCGCGCAACCCGAAGGGCCGGGCCTGTTTTTGCGCGATGCGGCGTTACTCGTCGCTTATTTGGAATGCCAAACTTCGCTCCTCGTGCCTTGCCTCGCGCAAGAACAGGCTCCGGCGCGGACGCGCTGAAACGGCAACAGACCCTAGCAGGCACAGGCGCACGGTTTTGCCGCGACTATCACCCCGGCCGTATACTTTCGGGTTTCCGCCCGCCACGCGAGGCTGTTTTGGACAAGATTCTGATTCGTGGGGCTCGCACCCACAACCTGAAGAACATCGACCTCACCCTGCCACGCGACAAGCTGATCGTCATCACCGGCCTGTCCGGCTCCGGCAAGTCCTCGCTGGCGTTCGACACGCTCTACGCCGAGGGCCAGCGGCGCTACGTCGAGTCCCTCTCGGCCTACGCCCGGCAATTCCTGTCGATGATGGAAAAGCCCGACGTCGACACCATCGAGGGGCTCTCCCCGGCAATCTCCATCGAGCAGAAATCCACGTCGCACAACCCGCGCTCCACCGTCGGCACCATCACCGAGATCTACGACTACCTGCGCCTGCTCTACGCGCGGGTCGGCACACCACGCTGCCCGGACCATGACGCGCCGCTGGAAGCGCAGACCGTCAGCCAGATGGTCGACCAGGTGCTGGCCCTGCCCGAAGGCCGCAAGCTGATGCTGCTGGCGCCGGTCATCCGCGAGCGCAAGGGCGAGCATCTGGCGGTGTTCGACGAACTGCGCGCCCAGGGCTTCGTCCGCGCACGGGTCAACGGCAAGCTGTACGAGCTGGACGAATTGCCCAAGCTGGACAAGCAGAAGAAGCACTCCATCGACGTGGTGGTGGACCGCTTCAAGGTTCGCGGCGACCTGCAGCAGCGCCTGGCCGAGTCCTTCGAGACCGCGCTCAAGCTGGCCGACGGCATCGCCCTGGTCGCTCCATGGAAGAGGACGACGACAGCGAGGACCTGATCTTCTCCGCGCGCTTCGCCTGCCCGATCTGCGGCCACTCGATCAGCGAACTGGAACCCAAGCTGTTCTCGTTCAACAACCCGGCCGGCGCCTGCCCGACCTGCGACGGTCTGGGCGTGAAGCAGTTCTTCGACGCCAAGCGCCTGGTCAACGGCGAGCTGACCCTGGCCGAAGGCGCCATCCGCGGCTGGGACCGGCGCAACGTCTACTACTTCCAGATGCTCGGCTCGCTGGCCTCGCACTACGGCTTCAGCCTCGACGAGCCGTTCGACGCGCTGTCGGCCGATCACCAGAAGTTCATCCTGCGCGGCAGCGGCCGGGAAAACGTCGAGTTCCGCTACCTCAACGACCGCGGCGACATCGTCAAGCGCTCGCACCCCTTCGAGGGCATCATTCCCAACCTCGAACGCCGCTATCGCGAAACCGAATCCAATTCGGTACGCGAAGAACTCGCCAAGTACCTCAGCACCCAGCCCTGCCCGGAGTGCCGCGGCACCCGCCTGCGCCGCGAGGCGCGCCACGTCTGGGTCGGCGACAAGACCCTGCCGGCGGTCACCGGGCTGCCGATCGGCGATGCCACCGAGTACTTCGGCGGCCTGTCGCTGAGCGGCCGCCGCGGCGAGATCGCCGACAAGATCCTCAAGGAAATCCGCGAGCGCCTGCAGTTCCTGGTCAACGTCGGTCTGGACTACCTGACCCTGGACCGCAGCGCCGACACCCTCTCCGGCGGCGAGGCGCAGCGCATCCGCCTGGCCAGCCAGATCGGCGCCGGCCTGGTCGGGGTGATGTACATCCTCGACGAGCCCTCGATCGGCCTGCACCAGCGCGATAACGAGCGCCTGCTCGGCACCCTGCGCCACCTGCGCGATATCGGCAATACGGTGATCGTGGTGGAGCACGACGAGGACGCCATCCGCCTCGCCGACTACGTGGTGGACATCGGCCCCGGCGCCGGCGTGCACGGTGGGCGCATCGTCGCCGAAGGCACTCCGGACGAGGTGATGGCACATCCCGACTCACTGACCGGCAAGTACCTGTCCGGCCGCGTGAAGATCAACTACCCGCCACGGCGCACCCGCCGCGATCCGAAGAAGCTGCTCAAGCTCAAGGGCGCGCGCGGCAACAACCTGCGCAACGTCGATCTGGAAATCCCGGTGGGCCTGCTCACCTGCATCACCGGCGTATCCGGTTCGGGCAAGTCGACGCTGATCAACAACACCCTGTTCCCGATTACCGCCACTGCGCTGAACGGCGCCACCACGCTGGAAGTGGCGCCCCACGATTCATTCGACGGGCTGCAGCATCTGGACAAGGTGGTCGATATCGACCAGAGCCCGATCGGCCGCACGCCGCGCTCCAACCCGGCGACCTACACCGGGCTGTTCACCCCGATCCGCGAACTCTTCGCCGGCGTGCCGGAAGCCCGTTCGCGCGGCTATGGTCCAGGGCGCTTCTCCTTCAACGTCAAGGGCGGGCGCTGCGAGGCCTGCCAGGGCGATGGCGTGATCAAGGTGGAGATGCACTTCCTGCCGGACATCTACGTGCCCTGCGACGTGTGCAAGGGCAAGCGCTACAACCGCGAAACCCTGGAAGTGAAGTACAAGGGCAAGAGCATCACCGAAGTGCTCGACATGACAATCGAGGAAGCGCGGGAGTTCTTCGACCCGGTGCCGGCGGTCGCGCGCAAGCTGCAGACACTGATGGACGTCGGCCTGTCGTACATCAAGCTGGGGCAGAGCGCGACCACCCTGTCCGGCGGCGAGGCGCAACGGGTCAAGCTGTCGCGCGAGCTGTCCAAGCGCGACACCGGCAAGACCCTCTACATCCTCGACGAACCGACCACCGGCCTACACTTCGCCGACATCCAGCAGTTGCTCGACGTGCTCCACCGCCTGCGCGACCACGGCAACACCGTGGTGGTCATCGAGCACAACCTGGACGTGATCAAGACCGCCGACTGGCTGGTCGATCTCGGCCCGGAGGGCGGCTCCAAGGGCGGACAGATCATCGCCAGCGGCACCCCGGAAGAAGTCGCGGCAATGCCCCAGTCGCATACCGGGCATTTCCTCAAGCCGCTGCTGGAGCGCGACGCCCAGTCCAAGAGCTGACAGCCGGCGAAAACGAAAAAGCCCGCAGCATGCTGCGGGCTTTTTCTTGCGGGCCTGGATCAGGCCAGAGCGTCTTCCAGCGGAACATCCAGGGCCTTGGCGATACCGCTGCCGTAGGCTGGATCGGCCAGATAGCAGTGCTTGATATGCCGCAGCTTGATGTGACGATCGACACCCTGCATCGAACGGGCAGTGTTCTCGAACAGACGCTGCTGCTCGTCGGCCTGCATCAAGCGGAACAGGTTACCCGGCTGGGTGAAGTAGTCGGCATCGTCGGCACGGTAATCGTAGCGATCCGCCGCGCCCTCCAGCGCCAGCGGCGGCTCGCTGAAGTCCGGCTGCTCGCGCCACTCGCCGTAGGTGTTCGGCTCGTAGTGCAGGCGGCCGCCCTGGTTGCCGTCCACGCGCATGGCGCCATCGCGGTGATAGCTGTGTACCGGGCAACGCGGCGCATTCACCGGAATCTGGTGGTGGTTCACGCCGAGGCGATAGCGCTGCGCATCGCCGTAGGAGAACAGCCGCCCCTGCAACATGCGGTCCGGCGAGAAGCTGATGCCGGGCACCACGTTGGCGGGGGTGAACGCGGCCTGCTCGACATCCTGGAAGTAGTTGTCCGGGTTGCGATTCAGCTCGTAGTAGCCGACCTCGATCAGCGGATAGTCGGCATGCGGCCAGACCTTGGTCAGGTCGAACGGATGGTACGGCACCTTGGCCGCGTCGGCTTCCGGCATGATCTGCACGTACATCGTCCAGCGCGGATACTCGCCCCGTTCGATCGCCTCGAACAGATCACGCTGCGAGCTCTCACGATCGTTGGCGACGATCGCCGCGGCTTCGGCATCGGTCAGGTTCTTGATGCCCTGCTGGGTGCGGAAGTGGAACTTGACCCAGTAGCGCTCGTTCGCCGGGCTGATGAAGCTGTAGGTATGCGAGCCGAAACCGTGCATATGACGGTAGGAAGCCGGGATACCGCGGTCGCCCATGACATAGGTGATCTGGTGCAGCGCCTCGGGCAGGCCGGTCCAGAAGTCCCAGTTGTTGTTGGCGCTGCGCATGTTGGTGCGCGGGTCGCGCTTGACCGCGTGGTTGAGGTCGGGGAACTTCAGCGGGTCGCGGAAGAAGAACACCGGCGTGTTGTTGCCGACCATGTCCCAGTTGCCTTGCTCGGTGTAGAACTTCAGGGCATAGCCGCGGATGTCGCGCTCGGCGTCGGCGGCGCCGCGCTCGCCGGCCACGGTGGAGAAACGGGCGAACAGCGGAGTGCGCTTGCCGATCTCGGAGAACAGTTGCGCCTTGGTGTAGCGGGTGATGTCGTGGGTCACGACGAACTCGCCGAAGGCACCGGAACCCTTGGCGTGCATGCGCCGCTCCGGGATGACCTCACGGTCGAAATGCGCCAGCTTCTCCAGGAACCACACGTCCTGCAGCAGCATCGGGCCGCGCCGGCCCGCAGTCATCGAATTCTGGTTTTCGGTTACCGGCGCACCGGCAACGGTAGTGAGCTGGGGCTTGTCAGTCATGGCTGCATCTCCTTGGCTATTCAACATTTCCAGAGACGGTAGTGGTCACCGGCTGGTTGAGTGCCATCATAGGGAGCGAGCGAAGGGACGACTAATGATAAGGGTCAACGCGTCCGATAGAGCAAATCTTTCAGACATAAAAAAACCGAGCCCAGAGGCTCGGTTTTCTTCGACAGCGCCGAACTTACTCGGCAGCTTCCACCTCACCGGTGACCGGACGGTCAACCAGTTCGACGTAAGCCATCGGGGCGTTGTCGCCAGCGCGGAAACCGCACTTGAGGATACGCAGGTAGCCGCCCTGACGGGTGGCGTAGCGCTTGCCCAAGTCGTTGAACAGCTTACCCACGGCTGCTTTCGAACGGGTACGGTCGAAAGCCAGGCGGCGGTTGGCGACGCTGTCTTCCTTGGCCAGGGTGATCAGCGGCTCGGCAACGCGACGCAGTTCCTTGGCCTTGGGCAGGGTGGTCTTGATCAGTTCGTGCTCGAACAGCGACACCGCCATGTTCTGGAACATGGCCTTGCGGTGGGCGCTGGTGCGGCTCAGGTGACGGCCACTTTTACGATGACGCATGATTGAAATTCCTTACCAAACGTTCAGTTCGGTTACTGGGGACGATCAGGCCGTGGCCTTATCGTCCTTCTTGAGACTTGCCGGCGGCCAGTTGTCCAGGCGCATACCGAGGGACAAACCACGCGAAGCCAGAACGTCCTTGATCTCGGTCAGGGACTTCTTGCCCAGGTTCGGCGTTTTCAACAGCTCCACTTCGGTGCGCTGGATCAGATCACCGATGTAGTAGATGTTTTCCGCCTTCAGGCAGTTGGCCGAACGTACGGTCAGCTCCAGGTCATCAACCGGACGCAACAGGATCGGATCGATCTCGTCTTCCTGCTCGACAACCACCGGCTCGCTGTCGCCCTTGAGGTCGACGAACGCAGCCAGCTGCTGCTGCAGGATGGTCGCTGCACGACGGATCGCTTCTTCAGGATCCAGGGTGCCGTTGGTTTCCAGGTCGATGACCAGCTTGTCCAGGTTGGTACGCTGCTCGACACGGGCGTTCTCGACCACATAAGCCACACGGCGAACCGGGCTGAAGGTGGCGTCGAGCTGCAGACGGCCGATGCTGCGGCTTTCGTCTTCATCGCTCTGACGCGCATCAGCAGGCTCGTAACCGCGGCCGCGAGCGACCTTGAGCTTCATGTTGAGCGAGCCGTTAGCCGCCAGGTTGGCGATCAGGTGATCGCCATTGACGATTTCGACATCGTGATCCAGCTGGATATCGGCAGCGGTCACAGCGCCCGCGCCCTTCTTCACCAGGCTCAAGGTCACTTCATCACGGCCGTGCAGCTTGATGGCGATACCTTTGAGGTTGAGCAGGATTTCGATCACATCTTCCTGCACGCCCTCGATGGCGCTGTACTCGTGGAGCACACCGTCGATCTCGGCCTCGACCACAGCGCAGCCGGGCATGGAGGACAACAGGATACGACGCAGCGCGTTGCCCAGGGTGTGGCCAAAACCACGCTCGAGGGGCTCGAGAGTGATCTTGGCACGGGTCGGACTGACCACCTGCACATCGATATGGCGGGGGGTCAGGAACTCATTTACCGAACTCTGCATGGATACACCTATTTTCTAGCCCTTACTTGGAGTAGAGCTCGACAATCAGGTTTTCGTTGATGTCGGCGGACAGATCGCTGCGAGCCGGAACATTCTTGAAAACACCGGATTTCTTGTCGGCGTCTACTTCGACCCATTCAACGCGACCGCGCTGAGCGCACAGTTCGAGGGCCTGGGCGATACGCAGCTGGTTACGGCACTTCTCGCGAACGGCAACCACGTCACCGGCCTTGACCTGGTAGGACGGGATGTTCACGGTCTGACCGTTGACGGTGATCGACTTGTGCGAGACCAGCTGGCGCGATTCGGCACGAGTGGAGCCGAAGCCCATGCGATACACGACGTTGTCCAGACGGCATTCGAGCAGTTGCAGCAGGTTCTCGCCGGTAGCGCCCTTGCGGCTGGCAGCTTCCTTGTAGTAACCGCTGAACTGGCGCTCGAGCACACCGTAGATACGGCGCACCTTCTGCTTTTCACGCAGCTGAGTGCCGTAGTCGGACAGACGACCGCGACGCTGGCCGTGAACACCCGGCGGGGTTTCGATGTTGCACTTGGATTCGAGCGCGCGCGCACCACTCTTCAGGAAGAGATCGGTGCCTTCACGACGAGACAGTTTGCACTTGGGACCAATATAACGAGCCATTCTTCACTGTCTCCTGATTACACGCGGCGCTTCTTCGGCGGACGGCACCCGTTGTGCGGGATCGGCGTCACGTCGGTGATGCTGGCGATTTTATAGCCACATGCGTTCAATGCACGCACGGCGGACTCACGACCCGGGCCCGGGCCCTTGACGTTGACGTCGAGGTTCTTCAGGCCGTACTCCAGTGCAGCCTGGCCGGCGCGCTCTGCGGCGATCTGGGCAGCGAACGGAGTGCTCTTGCGCGAGCCACGGAAACCGGAACCACCCGAGGTAGCCCAGGACAAAGCGTTGCCCTGACGGTCGGTGATGGTCACGATGGTGTTGTTGAAAGACGCATGGATGTGGGCGATGCCATCAACCACTGTCTTTTTGACTTTCTTACGAGGACGAGCAGCAGGTTTTGCCATGACTAAATTCCTACGCGATTACTTGCGGATCGGCTTGCGCGGGCCTTACGGGTACGTGCGTTGGTCTTGGTGCGCTGACCGCGAACCGGCAGACCACGACGATGACGCAGGCCGCGGTAGCAACCCAGGTCCATCAAGCGCTTGATTTTCATGTTGACTTCGCGACGCAGGTCGCCTTCAACGATGAATTTACCGACTTCGCCGCGCAGCAGTTCGACCTGCTCGTCGGAGAGATCCTTGATCTTTGCTGCCGGATTCACGCCGGTAGCGGCACAGATTTCCTGTGCACGGGTGCGACCAACACCGTAGATGTAGGTCAGCGAGATAACAGTGTGCTTGTTATCCGGAATGTTGACGCCTGCAATACGGGCCATTCAGTGAAACTCCAATTGACAGCTACCTACGCCCCGGAAGCCAAGAAAAGGGCGCGAGATATTAACGCTGTAAAAACAAATATTCAACCCGGCAGCGCACTAGCTGCCGGGTTCTGACGCCTTACACAATCAGCCTTGGCGCTGCTTGTGACGCGGTTCCGCGCTGCAGATCACGCGCACGACACCGTCGCGACGGATGATCTTGCAGTTACGGCACAGCTTTTTCACCGATGCACGAACTTTCATCACCAACTCCTAGAACCTTACGAACCATCTCAGCGGAGCATGCCGCTGCCATAGCTCTTCAGGTTGGCTTTCTTCATCAGGGAATCGTACTGGTGCGACATGAGGTGTGATTGCACTTGCGACATGAAGTCCATCACAACCACCACCACGATCAGCAACGAGGTCCCACCAAGGTAGAACGGCACATTGGCTGCAACCACAAGGAACTGGGGCAGCAGGCAGACAGCCGTCATGTACAGGGCACCGAACATGGTCAAGCGGGTCAGCACGCCATCGATATAGCGCGCCGACTGCTCACCAGGACGAATCCCCGGGATAAATGCACCAGACTTCTTCAGATTCTCCGCGACATCCTTGGGATTGAACATCAATGCCGTGTAGAAGAAGCAGAAGAAAATGATCCCAGCGCTGAACAGCAGGATATTCAAAGGCTGACCAGGGGCGATCGCCTGAGAAATATCGGCCAACCAGCTCATGCTCTCGGACTGGCCGAACCACTGCCCCAGCGAAGCCGGGAACAGCAGGATGCTGCTGGCGAAGATGGCCGGAATGACCCCCGCCATGTTCACTTTCAACGGCAGATGACTGGTCTGCGCAGCGAAGACCTTGCGGCCCTGCTGGCGCTTGGCGTAGTGCACCGCGATGCGGCGCTGCCCACGCTCGATGAAGACCACGAAACCGATGATCGCAACAGCCAGCAGGCCTACCGCGAGCAAGGCGATGATGTTGATATCACCCTGGCGAGCCGACTCGAAGGATTGGCCGAGGGCACCCGGCAAACCGGCGACGATACCGGCGAAGATCAGCATCGAAATACCGTTGCCGACCCCACGCTCGGTGATCTGCTCGCCAAGCCACATCATGAACATCGCACCCGCCACGAAGGTGGTGACGGCCACGAAGTAGAAGCCGAAGTCGTTGCTGAACGCGACACCTTGCCCCGCCAGCCCGACCGACATCCCGACGGCCTGGACGATCGCCAGCACCAGCGTACCGTAACGCGTGTACTGACTGATCTTCCGTCGACCGGCCTCGCCCTCTTTCTTCAACTGCTCCAGCTGTGGACTGACAGCGGTCATGAGCTGCATGATGATCGAGGCCGAGATGTACGGCATGATCCCCAGTGCAAAGATGCTCATGCGCTCCAGCGCACCGCCGGAAAACATGTTGAACAAGCTAAGGATGGTCCCCTCGTTCTGACGGAACAGCTCGGCCAGCCGGTCGGGATTGATCCCGGGCACCGGGATGTGTGCGCCAATCCGGTAGACGATGATCGCCATGAACAGAAAGCGCAGACGAGCCCAGAGTTCGGACAGCCCACCATTACTCAGCGCGGAGAGAGCACCTTGCTTAGCCATTTATTCCTCGAACTTGCCGCCAGCTGCTTCGATAGCCGCACGCGCACCCTTGGTGGCTGCGATGCCCTTGAGAGTAACCGCACGCCCAACCTCGCCGGACAGCATGACTTTCACACGCTGCACGTTCTGGTTGATGACGTTGGCGTCTTTCAGGCTCTGCACGGTCACTACATCACCTTCCACCTTGGCCAGCTCGGAAGTACGCACTTCTGCGCGATCCATGGCCTTCAGGGAGACGAAGCCGAACTTCGGCAAGCGACGGTGCAACGGCTGCTGGCCGCCTTCGAACCCGGGCGCGATCTTGCCGCCGGAGCGGGAAGTCTGGCCCTTGTGGCCACGGCCACCGGTCTTGCCGAGGCCGCTACCGATACCACGGCCCGGACGCAGCTTCTCGCGACGGCGCCCGGCGCGGAACGTAGATCGTTCAATTGCATGATTAACCCTCCACACGGAGAAGGTAGTAGGCCTTGTTGATCATGCCGCGATTCTCAGGAGTGTCCTGGACTTCGACGGTATGACCGATACGACGCAGGCCGAGGCCCTTGACGCAAGCCTTGTGGTTAGCCAGACGGCCGTTCACGCTCTTGACCAGCGTGACTTTGACAGTAGCGTTAGCCATGGTTAGAGAATCTCCTCGACGCTCTTGCCACGCTTGGCGGCGACCGACTCCGGCGACTGCATGGCCTTCAGACCCTTGAACGTGGCATGCACCACGTTGACCGGGTTGGTGGAGCCGTAGCACTTGGCCAAGACGTTCTGCACACCAGCGACTTCCAGGATGGCGCGCATGGCACCACCGGCGATCACACCGGTACCTTCGGAGGCAGGCTGCATGTAAATCTTGGATGCGCCGTGCGCGGCCTTGGTCGGGTACTGCAGCGTGGTGCCGTTCAGGTCGACCTGGATCATGTTGCGGCGAGCCGCTTCCATGGCCTTCTGGATGGCAGCCGGCACTTCGCGGGACTTGCCACGACCGAAACCGACGCGACCCTTGCCGTCACCCACCACGGTCAGCGCGGTGAAGGTGAAGATACGGCCACCTTTTACAGTCTTTGCGACGCGGTTAACTTGAACCAGCTTCTCGATGTAGCCTTCGTCGCGCTTTTGCTCGTTATTTGCCATAACTTAGAACTCCAGCCCGCCTTCACGAGCAGCATCAGCCAGTGCCTTCACACGACCGTGGTACTTGAAGCCAGAACGGTCGAATGCCACCTGGGTGACACCTGCGGCTTTCGCACGCTCAGCGACCAGCTGACCGACCTTCTTGGCAGCTTCGACGTTGCCGGTGGCCCCATCGCGCAATTCTTTGTCCAGAGTCGAGGCGCTGGCCAGGACCTTGCCGCCGTCGGCCGAAAGGACCTGGGCGTAGATGTGCTGGGAAGAGCGGTACACACAAAGGCGTACGGTTTCCAGCTCGCGCATCTTCAGGCGTGCCTTGCGAGCGCGACGCAGACGAGTTTCTTTCTTTACGCTCATTTGCTATGCCCTACTTCTTCTTAGCTTCTTTGCGACGGACTACTTCATCCGAGTAACGTACGCCCTTGCCTTTGTAAGGCTCCGGACGACGGAAATCGCGGATTTCAGCAGCCACCTGACCGACCAGTTGCTTGTCGACACCCTTGATCAGGATATCGGTCTGGCTGGGGGTTTCCGCGGTAACGCCTTGCGGCAGTTCGTAATCCACCGGATGCGAGAAGCCGAGAGCCAGGGACAGCACTTGACCTTTGGCTTGCGCCTTGTAACCGACGCCGACCAGCTGGAGCTTGCGCTCGAAGCCCTGGCTGACACCGATGACCATGTTGTTGACCAGCGCACGCGTGGTGCCGGCCATGGCGCGAGTCTGCTGGTCGCCATTGCGACCAGCGAAACGCAGCTCGCCCGAGTCCTGGATGACTTCCACGGACGGATGGACGTTCAGTTCGAGAGCGCCCTTGGCACCCTTCACCGAAAGCTGCTGGCCGGACATCTTGACTTCGACGCCAGCGGGCAGCTTGACGGGGTTCTTAGCAACGCGAGACATGCCTATCCCCCCTTAGAACACAGTGCAGAGCACTTCGCCGCCAACACCGGCAGCGCGAGCAGCCCGATCGGTCATCACACCCTTGTTGGTGGAAACGATCGAAACGCCCAGCCCGCCACGTACTTTCGGCAACTGGTCAACGGATTTGTACTGGCGCAGGCCAGGACGACTTACGCGCTTGAGTTCCTCGATGACCGGACGGCCTTCGAAGTACTTCAGCTCGATGGACAGTTGCGGCTTGGCGTCGCCACTGACCTGGTATCCCGCGATATAGCCTTCGCCCTGAAGAACATTGGCTACAGCCACCTTCAGAGTGGAAGACGGCATGCTTACGACGGACTTTTCGGCCATCTGGGCATTACGGATACGAGTTAGCATGTCCGCTAACGGGTCCTGCATACTCATGGGCTCTTAGCTCCTAAAACGAATAAATAAGCCTTTGTACGGCTCGTGTCGCCAACGTGCGAGCAAGCGCAAAAATGCGAGGCTCAGGCGAGCCGGACATTCTAGAGACACACCAGAAACGAATCAAGCCCCAGAAGGGGCTTGATCGATAAACAAACAGGGCGCCAGCGCCCCGTTCGTCTTGTTACCAGCTGGCCTTGACCAGACCCGGCACGTCGCCGCGCATGGCGGCCTGACGCAGCATGTTGCGCGCCAGACCGAACTTGCGGTACACGCCGTGCGGGCGCCCGGTCAGGCGGCAGCGATTGCGCAGGCGCGAGGCACTGGCGTCACGCGGCTGCTTCTGCAGGGCGACCTGAGCTTCCCAACGCTGCTCCGGAGTGGAGTCGGGGCTGACGATGACAGCCTTCAGCGCCGCACGCTTCTGCGCGTACTTGGCAACCGTACGCTGACGCTTCAGCTCACGGTTCTTCATGCTTTGTTTAGCCATGTCCTACTCCAATCAGTTGCGGAACGGGAAGTTGAAGGCACGCAGCAATGCGCGACCTTCTTCATCCGTCCGGGCAGTGGTGGTCAGGGTGATGTCCAGGCCACGCAGAGCATCGATCTTGTCGTAATCGATTTCCGGGAAGATGATCTGCTCTTTCACGCCCATGCTGTAGTTGCCGCGACCATCGAAGGACTTGGCATTCAGGCCGCGGAAGTCACGCACGCGCGGCAGG
This sequence comes from Pseudomonas sp. BAY1663, assembly GCF_000582595.1. NCBI lineage: Bacteria > Pseudomonadati > Pseudomonadota > Gammaproteobacteria > Pseudomonadales > Pseudomonadaceae > Pseudomonas > Pseudomonas sp. BAY1663. Next base: position 6,233 of record NZ_AZSV01000076.1, on the reverse strand, counting down.
GAGATGGAAAGCAGACGATCCAGGAATTCGTACATACGCTCGCGACGCAGAGTCACCTTGACACCGATCGGCCAGCCTTCGCGGACCTTGAAGCCGGCGATGGACTTGCGAGCGTGAGTCACGACGACCTTCTGGCCGGTGATCTTTTCCAGGTCGGCAACGGCGTTGTCGATGATCTTCTTGTCACCGATCGCCTCGCCAATACCCATGTTGAGGGTGATCTTGGTAATGCGCGGAACTTCCATCACGTTCGCAAGCTTCAGTTCTTCCTTCAGCTTGGGCGCGATTTCCTTCCGATAAACTTCTTTTAGTCGTGCCATGGTTATCTACCTAGCAGTCTCAAGCGTCAACCGGCTTCTGGGTCGACTTGAAGACACGAATTTTCTTACCGTCTTCAACCTTGAAGCCAACGCGGTCTGCCTTGTTGGTTTCACCGTTGAAAATGGCGACGTTAGAGGCGTGCAGAGGCGCCTCCTTCTCGACGATACCGCCCTGAACGCCGGACATCGGGTTCGGCTTGGTATGACGCTTCACCAGGTTGACCCCACCAACGACCAGACGGTCGTCAGCGAGAACCTTGAGCACCTTACCGCGCTTGCCCTTGTCTTTGCCGGCGATGACGATGATCTCGTCGTTGCGACGAATCTTTTGCATGCGGCTACTCCTTACAGCACTTCAGGGGCGAGCGAGACGATCTTCATGAACTTCTCGGTACGAAGTTCACGCGTCACCGGCCCAAAGATACGGGTGCCGATAGGCTCCTGCTTGTTGTTCAACAGAACAGCAGCGTTGCCATCGAAGCGAATGATCGAACCATCGGGACGACGAACGCCGTGACGGGTGCGGACTACGACTGCAGTCATCACCTGGCCTTTCTTGACCTTGCCACGCGGAATCGCTTCCTTGACGGTAACCTTGATAATGTCGCCGATGCCGGCGTAACGGCGGTGGGAACCGCCGAGCACCTTGATACACATGACGCGACGAGCGCCACTGTTATCCGCCACATCGAGCATGGATTGAGTCTGAATCATAAAATTTCTCCGACCCTTAGCCCTTAGACTTCGACGGCGCGTTCAACGACTTCAACCAGAGCCCAGGACTTGGTCTTGGACTGCGGACGGGTTTCACGGATAGAAACCTTGTCGCCGATCTTGCACTGGTTGGTTTCGTCGTGAGCGTGCAGCTTGGTCGAACGCTTGACGTATTTGCCGTAGATCGGGTGCTTGACGCGACGCTCGATCAGAACGGTGATGGTCTTATCCATCTTGTCGCTGACGACGCGGCCGGTCAGCGTGCGGACGGTTTTCTGAGCTTCAGCCATGATCACTTACCTGCCTGCTGGTTGAGCACAGTCTTGACACGAGCGATGTCGCGCTTGACTTGCGAGAGCAGGTGAGACTGCCCCAACTGGCCAGTCGCCTTCTGCATACGCAGATTGAACTGGTCCCGTAGCAGCTCGAGCAGTTGCTCGTTCAGCTGCTCAACGGATTTTTCACGAAGTTCATTCGCTTTCATCACATCACCGTCCGCTTAACAAAGGAGGTGGCGAGCGGCAGCTTTGCAGCAGCCAGGGCAAATGCCTCACGCGCCAGCTCTTCGGAAACACCCTCGATCTCGTAGAGCACCTTGCCCGGCTGAATCTGGGCTACCCAGTACTCGACGCTACCCTTACCTTTACCCATACGAACTTCGAGGGGCTTCTTGGTAACCGGCTTGTCAGGGAACACGCGGATCCAGATCTTGCCGCCACGCTTGACGTGACGGGTCAGCGCACGACGTGCAGCCTCGATCTGACGTGCGGTCAGGCGACCACGGGAAACAGACTTCAGGGCGAACTCGCCGAAGCTGACCTTGCTACCGCGCTGAGCCAGACCACGGTTGTGGCCGGTCATCTGCTTGCGGAATTTTGTACGCTTGGGTTGCAACATTTGGCGTACCCCTTACTTAGCAGCTTTTTTACGAGGCGCAGGCGCTTGCGGCTTGAGCTCTTCATGGCGACCACCAATCACTTCGCCCTTGAAGATCCACACCTTGACACCGATCACACCGTAGGTGGTGTGCGCTTCGTAAGTGTTGTAATCGATATCGGCACGCAGGGTGTGCAGCGGCACACGACCTTCGCGATACCACTCGGTACGGGCGATTTCAGCCCCACCCAGACGACCACTGACCTGGATCTTGATGCCTTTGGCACCAATGCGCATGGCGTTCTGTACGGCGCGCTTCATGGCGCGACGGAACATCACGCGACGCTCCAGCTGCTGAGCAACGCTCTGTGCAACCAGCATGGCGTCGAGCTCCGGCTTGCGGATCTCTTCGATGTTGATGTGCACCGGCACACCCATTTGCTTGGTCAGGTCCTGACGCAGCTTCTCGACATCCTCACCTTTCTTGCCGATCACGATGCCGGGACGAGCGGTGTGGATGGTGATGCGTGCGGTTTGAGCCGGGCGATGAATATCGATACGGCTTACGGACGCGCTTTTTAGTTTGTCCTGGAGGTACTCGCGCACGTTCAGATCTGCAAGCAGATAGTCTGCATACGTACGGCCGTCTGCGTACCAGACGGAGGTGTGCTCCTTGACGATTCCCAGGCGAATGCCAGTGGGATGTACTTTCTGACCCATCTGATCGACTCCGTTACTTGTCCGCAACCTTGACAGTGATATGGCAAGACCGCTTGACGATGCGATCAGCGCGGCCTTTGGCACGCGGCATGATGCGCTTAAGCGAACGCCCCTCGTTGACGAAGACGGTGGAGACCTTCAGATCATCCACATCGGCGCCTTCGTTGTGCTCGGCGTTGGCAACGGCCGACTCCAGCACTTTCTTCATGATCTCGGCGGCTTTCTTGCTGCTGAAAGCCAGGAGGTTGAGCGCCTCGCCCACCTTCTTCCCGCGGATCTGGTCGGCGACCAGGCGGGCTTTCTGGGCGGAGATGCGAGCGCCCGACAACTTAGCGGCTACTTCCATCTTTCCTTACCCCTTAGCGCTTGCCTTTCTTGTCCGCCACGTGCCCGCGATAAGTACGGGTAGCAGCGAACTCGCCGAGTTTGTGGCCGACCATGTCTTCGGACACGAGGACCGGAACATGCTGGCGACCGTTGTGTACAGCGATGGTCAGACCGACCATTTGCGGCAGGATCATCGAACGACGCGACCAGGTTTTCACCGGCTTGCGATCGTTCTTTTCCACCGCCGCTTCGACCTTCTTCAATAGGTGAAGATCGATAAAAGGACCTTTTTTCAGAGAACGCGGCACTGTCGTATCCCTCTAGTTACTTGCGACGACGGACGATCATGTTATCGGTGCGCTTGTTAGTGCGGGTCTTCGCGCCCTTGGTCGGGAAGCCCCACGGCGACACCGGATGACGACCACCGGAGGTACGACCTTCACCACCACCGTGCGGGTGGTCGACCGGGTTCATCGCGACACCACGAACGGTCGGACGGATGCCCTTCCAGCGCTTGGCACCGGCTTTACCCAGCGAACGCAGGCTGTGCTCGGAGTTCGAGACTTCACCCAGGGTCGCACGGCACTCGGCCAGCACTTTACGCATCTCGCCGGAGCGCAGACGCAGGGTCACATAGGCACCTTCGCGAGCGACCAGCTGAGCCGAAGCACCAGCGGAGCGAGCGATCTGAGCACCCTTGCCCGGCTTCAGCTCGACACCGTGAACGGTGGAACCCAGCGGGATGTTGCGCAGCGGCAGGCTGTTACCGGCCTTGATCGGCGCATTGATGCCCGAAACCAGCTGATCACCGGCGCTCACGCCCTTCGGCGCGATGATGTAGCGACGCTCACCGTCGGCATACTTCAGCAGCGCGATGTGTGCAGTACGGTTCGGATCGTATTCGATACGCTCGACGATGGCAGGGATGCCATCCTTGTTGCGACGAAAATCGACCAGACGATAGTGCTGCTTGTGACCACCGCCGATGTGACGGGTGGTGATACGACCGTTGTTGTTACGGCCGCCAGACTTCGACTTCTTCTCGAGCAGCGGTGCGTAAGGAGCGCCTTTGTGCAGCTCCTGGTTGACCACCTTGACCACGAAGCGGCGGCCCGCGGAAGTCGGTTTGCATTTAACGATTGCCATGATGCACCCCTTCCTTACTCAGCACTGCCGGAGAAATCGAGATCCTGGCCCGGCTGGAGAGCGATGTACGCCTTCTTCCAGTCGTTGCGCTTGCCCAGGCCGCGAGCGGTGCGCTTGGTCTTGCCCTGGACGTTCAGGGTGTTGACGGCAGCGACCTTCACGCCGAACAGGCTTTCGACGGCCTTCTTGATTTCCAGCTTGGTTGCATCGGTAGCAACCTTGAAAACGAATTGCTTCTTGCTGTCAGCCAGCACGGTAGCCTTCTCGGAGACGTGCGGACCAAGCAGGACTTTGAATACGCGTTCCTGGTTCATCCCAGCAGCTCCTCGAATTTCTTCACAGCCGACACGGTGATCAACACCTTGTCATAGGCGATCAGGCTGACCGGATCCGAACCCTGGACGTCGCGGACGTCGACGTGCGGCAGGTTGCGCGCAGCCAGGTACAGGTTCTGATCGACAGCATCGGAAACGATCAGCACGTCGTTCAGGCCCATACCGTTCAGCTTGCTGGCAAGCTGCTTGGTCTTGGGGGTCTCGACGGCGAAATCCTCGACGACGACCAGACGCTCGGAGCGAACCAGCTCAGCAAGGATGGAGCGCAGCGCGGCGCGGTACATCTTCTTGTTCAGCTTCTGGTCATGATTCTGCGGACGAGCAGCGAAGGTTACGCCACCGCCACGCCAGATCGGGCCACGCGAGGTACCGGCACGAGCACGGCCGGTGCCCTTCTGACGCCACGGACGCTTACCGCCACCGGAGACATCGGAACGGGTCTTCTGCTGCTTGCTACCCTGACGACCGCCAGCCATGTAGGCGACGACTGCCTGGTGCACCAGCGTCTCGTTGAACTCACCGCCAAAGGTGCGCTCGGAGACTTCGATGGCCTGTGCGCCATTTACATTCAATTGCATGTGAACTCCCCCTTAACCGCGAGCCTTGGCAGCCGGACGCACAACCACGTCACCGCCAGTGGCGCCGGGCACTGCACCCTTGACCAACAGCAGGTTACGCTCGGCGTCGACACGCACGATTTCCAGGGACTGCACGGTTACGCGCTCGGCGCCCATGTGCCCGGACATCTTCTTGCCCTTGAATACACGACCTGGAGTCTGGCACTGACCGATAGAGCCCGGGACGCGGTGGGATACGGAGTTACCGTGGGTATTGTCCTGCCCGCGGAAGTTCCAGCGCTTGATGGTACCGGCAAAGCCTTTACCCTTGGACTGACCGGTGACATCCACCAGCTGGCCCGCCTGGAAAATCTCGGCATTGATCTGATCGCCCACTTGGAATTCTTCGCCTTCGAGGCGGAATTCCCAGACACCACGACCGGCAGCGACATTCGCCTTGGCGAAATGACCGGCCTGAGCCTTGGTTACACGGGACGCGCGACGCTCACCAACAGTGACCTGCACTGCACGGTAGCCATCGCTCTCTTCATTCTTGAACTGAGTGACGCGATTCGGCTCGATCTCGATGACCGTAACCGGAATAGAGACACCATCTTCGGTGAAAACGCGGGTCATGCCGCATTTACGACCGACTACACCAATAGTCATTTTGAAACCTCTTGAGTGTACGGGGCTTTCACCCGCTATGGCCGCCCATTTCAGAGCGTTACACGACTAAAACTCTCAGGTTTTAGCCGAGGCTGATCTGCACTTCCACGCCAGCCGCAAGATCGAGCTTCATCAGCGCATCGACGGTTTTGTCGGTCGGCTGAACAATGTCCAGCACGCGCTTGTGGGTTCGAATTTCATACTGGTCGCGCGCGTCTTTGTTGACGTGCGGAGAAACCAGCACAGTGAACCGCTCTTTGCGGGTTGGCAGCGGAATCGGACCACGCACCTGAGCACCAGTACGTTTCGCGGTTTCCACGATTTCCTGGGTTGATTGATCGATCAGGCGATGGTCAAAAGCCTTCAACCGAATACGGATTTGTTGGTTTTGCATTTTGACCTCAGACTCCAAGTAGCCACCCTACCAGGCGCAATACCCCCGGTAAAAGGAGGCGCAATTGTACGGATGCGCCCATAGGGTGTCAATAAATGATCAACAATAGAAAAAGGCCCCCGAAGGGGCCTTTTTCATCATCGTCAAATATTACTCGACGATCTTGGCAACCACG
>NZ_AZSV01000075.1:0-21603 GCF_000582595.1 Pseudomonas sp. BAY1663 | reverse complement strand
GGCCGCTGCTGGCGGTCCCGCCGACGAAACCGAAGCCACGACGCCGCCCGGCGACGCCGATGCCTCTGCTTCGGCCGGGGAAGGCCAGGCGCAGGAAGTGCGCGTGCCGGATATCGGCTCGGCGGGCAAGGCCAACGTCATCGAGGTGTCCGTCAAGCCGGGCGACACCATCGCCGCCGAGCAGTCGCTGATCACCCTCGAGTCCGACAAGGCCAGCATGGAGATCCCCTCGCCGGCCGCCGGCGTGGTGGAAAGCCTGTCGGTCAAGGTCGGCGACGAAGTGGGCACCGGCGACCTGATCCTGGTCCTCAAGGGCGCCGCAGCGCCCAAGGCCGCCAAATCGCAGGCACCGGCCCAGGCCGCTGCTGCTCCGGCGGCGAAGCAGGAGCCGCAAGAGGCACCCGCGGCCGAACCGGCCGGCGAGAGCATCGAAGAGGTCCAGGTGCCGGACATCGGCTCGGCCGGCAGTGCCAACGTCATCGAAGTGATGGTCCAGGCCGGCGACCGGGTCGAGGCGGATCAGTCGCTGATCACCCTCGAATCCGACAAGGCCAGCATGGAAATCCCGGCGCCCAGGGCCGGCGTGATCGAATCCGTGTCGATGAAAGTAGGCGACCAGGCCAAGACCGGCGATCTGATCCTGACCCTCAAGGTGGCCGGCGCCGCACCGGCGAAGCAACCCGCCCAGGCCAAACCGGCCGAGGCGGTTTCGCAGCAGCAGGCCGTGGCACCCAACAAGCAGGGCGTCCCCGAAGCCCAGGCCGGCACACTGGCGGCACCGGCCGTCAGCGGGCCGAGCAAGGCCGGGGCCAAGGTCCATGCCGGCCCCGCGGTGCGCCTGACCGCACGCGAGTTCGGCGTCGATCTCGCCGAGGTTTCCGGTACCGGGCCGCGCGGGCGCATTCTCAAGGAAGACGTGCAGGCCTACGTCAAGAACATGATGAACAAGGCCAAGCAGGCGCCCGCCGAGGGCGCGGCCGGCGGTTCCGGCATTCCGCCGATCCCGGCGGTGGACTTCAGCAAATTCGGCGAGGTCGAGGAAGTCGCGATGTCGCGCCTGATGCAGATTGGCGCGGCGAACCTGCACCGCAGCTGGCTGAACGTGCCGCACGTGACGCAGTTCGAATCGGCCGACATCACCGAGCTGGAAGCCTTCCGCGTGGCGCAGAAGGCAGTCGCCGAGAAGGCCGGGGTCAAGCTCACCGTGCTGCCGCTGCTGCTCAAGGCTTGCGCGCACCTGCTCCAGGAGCTGCCGGACTTCAACAGCTCGCTGGCACCCAGCGGCAAGGCGCTGATCCGCAAGAAGTACGTGCACATCGGCTTCGCCGTGGATACCCCGGACGGCCTGATGGTCCCGGTGATCCGTGACGTGGACAGGAAGAGCCTGCTGCAACTGGCGGGCGAAGCGGCGGAACTGGCGGACAAGGCGCGCAACAAGAAGCTCTCGCCGGACGCCATGCAGGGCGCCTGCTTCACCATTTCCAGCCTCGGCCATATCGGCGGCACCGGCTTCACGCCGATCGTCAATGCGCCGGAAGTGGCGATTCTCGGCGTATCCAAGGCCACCATGCAGCCGGTATGGGACGGCAAGGCCTTCCAGCCGCGCCTGATGCTGCCGTTGTCGCTGTCCTACGATCACCGCGTGATCAACGGCGCCGCGGCAGCGCGCTTCACCAAGCGCCTGTCGGAGCTGCTGGCGGACATCCGCACGCTGCTGCTGTAAGCGCCCGAGCCGGACAAGAACGCCGCATTTCCCTCAGGGGATGCGGCGTTTTAGCTTCTGCCTCGCTCCAGATCACATCCCGCGGGTAGCCCCGGGCAGGCTGGCGTTGGGCGTAGCGAAGCCCAACAGGGATGGGGCTGAACGTATCGGGTTTCGTCGCTGCGCTTCTCAACCCAACCTACCAACCTGCGCGTCCCGCCCCCACCTACGCAACGCCTCAGCCTTTCTGCAGGTTGCGGATCAGGAACGACAGCGCCTTGGCCAGCTCTTCGGCTCCCTTGGGGTCACGCAGGATGACCACCAGGGGCAAGCCGTCGACGGGACTGCTGATGGAGCAGCTGGGACCTTGGGGAGGACACTGGTAATGCAGATACGGGTCCAGCCCGAACACCGACAGGCTACGATTGCGCACGGCGACGCCGCTGCCAGGACCGCGGACTTCCTCGCGAATGCGCAATTCGCCCGGGGTGGCCACGCTCAATTCATAGAGGAAATCCTGTGGATTGGCCTGGCCGACCTGATAGCCCGCACGCAGCGCATAGGTATCGAGCAACCCGTTGCTGTGTGCCAGCAGCGCTTCGCGATCGTTCGACGCCAAGTACAGCTTGCGCAACTCGGAGAGGTAGCGCGCCGATTCATCGGAGCCGAACTCGACCGTTTCCGCCGCCATCAGCGGAGTTCCGATGGCGCAGAAAAGCGAGACCATCACTAACTTTGCCAGCCGACTTGTCAGTCCCTGTCGCATGATGCACCCTTGCCTGAACTAATATTATTTAGCCATCGTCCTTCGCTGGAACGGTGCCTGGAGCACAAGCCAGCCCGACTCGGTGAGCATACTGGAAGCAAACCGCTCGATGAAAATACATACCGATGCCGCCAGCCGCCTGGCGACCGAGGTTGTGACGCAGTTGCCAGTGCCATCACGGCTCGGCATGCTGCGTTTCGAGCGTTTGAACGAGGCCAGCTGGACACTGCTGTTCCTCGATCCCGCCTGCGAACGCTACTTCGGCGCTCCGGCCAGCGACCTGTGCTCCCTGGTCGACTCGCCCTACGCCAGCCTGATGGAGCCAAGCGCCCGTCACCAACTGCACGACGAAATCCAGCTGCAACTGGCCAGCCTCGGTCATTACGCGGTCAACTACCGACTGCACACGCCCGAGGCGTCCTGGAGATAAGCGAGCTGGGCGAAGCCTGCCAGCAATACGGCCGCGAACTGCTCAGGGGATATCTGATGGCCGGCCGGCATAGCGAACTCGACCAGGAGCTTCGGGCCCAGAATGCCAAGTTGCGCGCTGCACTCGAACGCTACCAGCAGACCCAGGACGAGCACGTCGAACATCTGCTGCGTTCGCGCACCCAGCAGGGCCTGATCGTCAGACTGGCGCGACACCGCTACGGTTCCGCAGCCCCGCAACAGGAAGCGGCACAACTGATCACCCAGGCGGCCAGCGAGGTCTATGAGCTCAACCGCGCCGTGATCTGGCACCTGCGCGGCAGCCGCCTCGAGCCGATCGCCTGCTACCGGCGCGACAGCGACAGCTATGAGCCCTTGGCCGCGCTCGAACTGGCGGCATTTCCGCATTACCTGCAGGCCCTGCACAGCGGCCGCACCCTCGATGTCCAGGACGTCCTGCACGATCCGCGCACCAGCGAACTGGGCGATTGCTTCTACCGCCCCCATGGCATCCATTCGATACTCAATGCCAGCATTCGCGTCGGCGGGGAAGTCATCGGTGTGCTGAGCCTGCAGCACACCGGCAATCCGCGTACCTGGCAGGCCGATGAAGTGGCCTTCGCCGGCGAGTTGGCCGACCAGTACGCCCAGGTCCTGAGCAACCAGCAGCGCCTGAGCGCAACACACATGCTCAACCTGTTCCAGCGGGCAGTGGAACAGAGCGCCAGCGCCTTCATCCTGGTCGATCGCGACGGCCAGGTGGAATACGTCAATCCGGCTTTCACCACCATCACCCAGTTCTCCGCAGCGGAGGTACGCGGCCAGCGCCTGGCCGACCTGACGGCCCTGGAGAACCTCAGCGAACTGCTCTTCGATACTTCCTCGACCCTGGCCCAGAGCAACAGCTGGCAGGGCGAATTCCGCTCGCGACGCAAGAACCTCGAGCCGTACTGGGGCCAGCTATCGATCTCCAAGGTCTACAACGAAGAGGGTGAGCTGACCCACTACATCGGCATCTACGAAGACGTCACCCGCAGTAAGCTGGCGCAGCAGCATATCGAACGGCTCGCCTACACCGACAACCTGACCAACCTGGGCAACCGGCCCTTCTTCATCCACAGCCTCGAGGAGCGTTTCGGCGCCGGCCAGGAGCCCAAGCTCTGCCTGTTGCTGGTGGACATCGACAACTTCAAGCGGATCAATGACAGCCTCGGCCACCAGACCGGCGACAAACTGCTGACCAGCCTCGCCCGCCGCCTGCGCAACGGCCTCAGCCAGCAGAGCGTGCTGGCGCGCTTCGCCAGCAACGAGTTCGCTCTGCTGTTCGACGACATGAGCCTCGAGGAAGGCCAGCGCCTGGCCAACCAGGTGCTGCGCATCCTCGACAAGCCACTGTTCGTCGACAAGCAGCTGATCAGTGTCAGCGGCTCGCTGGGCCTGGCCTGCTCGCCGCTGCACGGGCGCGACCCCGAGACGCTGATGAAGCATGCCGGCCAGGCCCTGCACAAGGCCAAGGCCAACGGCAAGAACCAGGTGCAGGTCTTCACCGAAGCGCTGCACGCCGAGGCCAATTACAAGCTGTTCGTCGAGAACAACCTGCGCCGCGCGCTCACCCAGAACGAGCTGGAAGTGTTCTACCAGCCCAAGCTCTGCCTGCGCAGCGGCCGGCTGCAGGGACTCGAAGCGCTGTTGCGCTGGAACCATCCGGAAAAAGGCATGATCCGCCCGGACCAGTTCATCAGCGTCGCCGAAGAAACCGGGCTGATCATCCCGATCGGCAAATGGGTGGCCCGCGAGGCCTGCCGCATGGGCGTACGGCTCTCCGCCCTGGGGCTGGGCGCGCCGCAGATGGCGATCAACCTGTCGCCCAAGCAGTTCTCCGACCCCGACCTGCTCGGCTCGATCGCCGCGATCCTGCGCGAAGAACAGCTGCCGCCCGGACAGCTGGAGCTGGAACTGACCGAGAGCCTGCTGCTCGATGCCACCGAGGAAACCCGCCAGCAACTGATCGGCCTGAAGGCACTCGGCCTGACCCTGGCCATGGACGACTTCGGCACCGGCTATTCATCGCTCAGCTACCTGAAGAAATTCCCCATCGATGTGATCAAGATCGATCGCAGCTTCATCAAGGACATCCCCGACAACCAGGACGACATGGAGATCACCTCGGCGGTGATCGCCATGGCGCGCAACCTGCACCTCAAGGTCGTCGCCGAAGGCATCGAAACCCCGGCACAGCTCGCCTTCCTGCGCCGCCAGCGCTGCGATATCGGCCAGGGCTACCTGTTCGACAAACCGATCCCCGGCAACCACCTGAGCGACGCGCTACGGCGCTATCCGCGCTGGAGCTGAGCACCGGCAGGCCAGGCGACGTGTGGCGCCTGACGAGCTTTCGCCAGCGCCCGGGCTTTTGTAGCCTATTCTTCCAAGACACTCCCAGCCCGAGGCTCGCATGCCGTTACGCTCGCAGATTCTGCTCGACAAACAGGCCTTGCCCACCGCCGAACAGGCACTCCCCGGCCGCTCGACCCCGATGCCGGTGCCCGAAGCGCACCATGTCAACGGCCATCCGCTGCAACCGCCGTTCCCCGCAGGGCTCAAGCAGGCGGTGTTCGCCATGGGCTGCTTCTGGGGCGCCGAACGCCGCTTCTGGGAACAGCCAGGCGTCTGGACAACGGCGGTCGGCTATGCCGGCGGCCTGACGCCCAACCCGACCTACGAGGAGGTCTGTTCCGGCCTGACCGGGCATACCGAAGCCGTGCGGGTGGTGTTCGACCCGCAGCAGATCGACTACGGCACGCTGCTGCGGATCTTCTGGGAGGCGCATGATCCGACCCAGGGCATGCGCCAGGGCAACGATGTCGGCAGCCAGTATCGCTCGGCGATCTACTGCACGGAGCCGGCCCAGCGCGCCGAAGCCGAGGCCAGCCGCGAGCGCTTCCAGAAGCACCTGAACGATGCCGGGTTCACCGCCATCACCACCGAAATCGCCGATGCGCCGCCGTTCTACTATGCCGAGGCCTATCACCAGCAGTACCTGGCGAAGAATCCCGGCGGCTATTGTGGGTTGGGCGGCACGGGCGTGTGCCTGCTCGACTGAGGGGCGAGGCAGGGCAGGTGTAAGCCAGGGGGCGCTGCCCCGGTTGCGCGCGGCCCGCTCCCGGAAAGTATTAAGCAGAAAAAAGAAAAACCCCGCCGAAGCGGGGCTTTGCAGACTGAATCCTGACGTCCATGACCGCGCACCATCCTGGCGCCGCTCCCTGTGTGGTCCGTTTTGTTGGTTCGCGCTGTCCTTGCGCCACATCCTTAGTGCAGAAGATTACCGCCCGGTTCGAACGACCAGTAGTAGCCATCCTGCGTCGCGTCTTGTAAGCCATTTCCTACAAACGAGCCATCCTTGACCCACCGATGTAAGCGAAGGCTTACAAGATGCGGTTTTTATGACCGAAGCGCCGACTTAATCGTTCCGCATCATGGCCAAATAATTTCAAATTGCCTTGCCAGGTTAAGCCCTTTTCATGGGCTGCTGCGGATAGACGTGCAGGAGCGGCCATGCCCGCGAAGCTTTTGTGCGCGGGAATATTCGCGGGCATGGCCCGCTCCTACGAGAACACCTCGACACTTCGAATAGCACACAATTGGGATAGCCTTTTCAAAACTGCGCCGCATCCAGCAGGTACAGCGACGTACTACCGGCCTTGACCGAAGCGCTGAGCGAGTGGATCCGTGGCAACAGGCGGGCGAAATAGAAACGCGCGGTACCCAGCTTGCTCCGGTAGAAATCGTCCTGCTCCTGCTGGCCGCACGCCACGGCGGCCATCCGTGCCCACATGTAGGCGTAGGCGGTATAACCGAACACGTGCAGGTATTCCACCGAGCGGCGCCGATCTCGTTCGGGTCGGCCTTGGCACGATCGATGACCCAGGCCGTCAGCTCGTCCAGATTGTCCAGCGCCGCCTTCAGCGGCTCGACGAATTCGGCCAGTTCCGGACCGGCAGCCGCGATGAAGGCGCGGATCTCATCGGCGAAGGCCTGGTACAGGGTGCCGCCGCTACCCACCACCTTGCGCCCAACCAGGTCGAGGGCCTGGATGCCGTTGGTGCCTTCGTAGATCTGGGTGATGCGGCAGTCGCGCACCAGCTGTTCCTGGCCCCACTCGCGGATGAAGCCGTGGCCACCGAAGACCTGCTGGCCATGCACGGTGCTCTCCAGCCCCATGTCGGTGAGGAAGGCCTTGGCCACCGGTGTCAGCAGCGCCACCTGCGCCTCGGCACGCTGGCGCGCCTCGGCATCGTCGCTGAACTTGGCGATGTCCAGTTGCAGCGCCACGTAGCTGGAAAACGCCCGCCCGCCTTCGTTCAGCGCCTTCATGGTCAACAGCATGCGGCGCACGTCGGGATGCACGATGATCGGGTCGGCCGCCTTGTCCTGCGCCACCGGCCCGGTCGGCGCGCGACTCTGGATGCGCTCGCGGGCATATTCGACGGCGCTCTGGTAGGAGCGTTCGCCGGTGGAAAGGCCCTGGATGCCGACGCCCAGGCGCTCGTAGTTCATCATGGTGAACATCGCCGCCAGGCCCTTGTTCGGCTCGCCGACCATCCAGCCGATGGCGCCGTCGAAGTTCATCACGCAGGTGGCCGAGGCCTGGATGCCCATCTTGTGTTCGATCGAACCGCAGGACACCGCGTTGCGCTCGCCCAGCGAGCCGTCCTCGGCGACCAGCACCTTGGGTACCAGGAACAGCGAGATGCCGCGCGAGCCGGCCGGTGCGTCCGGCAGCTTGGCCAGCACCAGATGGATGATGTTCTCGGTCAGGTCGTGCTCGCCGCCAGTGATGAAGATCTTGGTACCGCTGATCGTGTAGGAACCATCGGCCTGCGGTTCGGCCTTGGTGCGGATGATGCCCAGGTCGGTACCGGCGTGCGGCTCGGTCAGGCACATGGAACCGGACCAGACGCCGGCATACATGTTCGGCAGGTATTTGTGCTTGAGTTCTTCGCTGGCGTGAGCATGGATCGACAGGCAGGCGCCGGAGGTCAGCATGGGGTACAGGCCGAAGGCCAGGCTGGCGGAGTTCATCATCTCCTCGACCTGCGCCGAGATGACCTTGGGCATGCCCATGCCGCCGAAGGCCGGATCGCCGCCGACGCCGACCCAGCCGCCTTCGGCATACAGGCGATAGGCCTCCTTGTAGCCGGCCGGCGTCGCCACCTCGCCGCCCTGCCAGTGGCAGCCCTCTTCGTCACCACTGCGGTTCAGCGGGGCGATACCGTTGGCGGTGATCTTGCCCGCCTCCTCGAGGATCGCCTCGGCCGTCTCGGCATCGACCACCTCGGCCAGCGCCGGCAGGCGCTGCCAGAGTGCCGGTGCGTCGAAGACTTCGTTGAGGAGGAAACGCATGTCGCGCAGCGGCGCTCGGTAGTCAGCCATGGAAAGAACCTCGCAAGACACTGGTCGGCGGCCACTCGGGGCCGTTTCAGCGAGTCTAACCGAATAACGAAGACAGGATTAAGCGTCTTTTTGTGACCGAATGGTTTTACATGGTCACGAAATGAGTTCCCTGGGCATCACAGCGCGCGCTCGACGGTGCGCACCGCACCCCGTCCATTTCCATACGTCCGCACACAGTTGCGCCCGCCCTTCTTGGCGCTGTACAGCGCCTGGTCCGCGGCCTTGATGACCTCCTCCGGGCTGCGCTGCTCGGCTTGCCGCTCGGCGACGCCGATGCTGATCGTCACCGAAACCTGGCCCGAGGAGGATTTGCCCCGCGCCTGGCGGCCCTGGCGATCGTCCTTGGGCCGGCTGTTCCTGTCGCGTAGCTGCAGGGCATAGCCCTCGATGGCCTGGCGCACGGCTTCCAGGTGCGGCAGGCATTCATCGAGGCTGCGCCCGGGGAACACCAAGGTGAACTCCTCGCCGCCATAGCGGTAGGCACGTCCGCCACCGCCGATCCTGCGCAATCGACTGGCGACCAGGCGCAGCACCTGGTCGCCAACGTCGTGCCCATGGGTATCGTTGAACGCCTTGAAATGATCCACGTCCGCCATGGCCAGCACGTACTGGCGCCCCAGACGTTGCAGGCGCTCGTTCAACGCACGGCGGCCGGGCAGCCCGGTCAGTTCGTCGCGGAAGGCCATGAGATAGGCCTCGTGGGCGATCGCCACCACCAGCATCAGCAGCACGTGGCTGCTCAGCACGTTCAGCGCGCCCGGGCGGCTGAAGGTCTGCGGCAACAGCAACAGCACGCCGAGCAATGCGACCAGCTGCGCCGCATGGGAAGGTCTGGGCTGGCGCAGGTACTGCGCGGCCAGCAGCAGGATGGCCAGCAGGAAGGCCGGATAGGCCAGCTGGATCAGATTCATCCAGCCGGCCTGCAGCATCGGCCAGCGGATTTCCACCAGCCAGGCATGCAGCGCCTCCGGGAAGCGCCGGGCCAGCGCCAGTGCCACCACCGCGACGACGAACAGCACGGCGGCACGGGCGAGCCCGTCCTGGGCCAGATGGCTGCGCTCGCGCCAGATGCCGTAGAGGCCGAACAACAACGGCAGCAGCAGGCTGCACAGGTGAAAGGTCAGCGCGGCGTCGTCCAGCAGTTGCCCGTGGGCACGGTAATGATCGGCGTGGGTATCGAGCAGGAAGTAAGCGATATAGACGCAGAGCAGCAGGAACAGCTCGCGGATGCGCCCGTAGACCAGGCAGAACGCCCCACCCAGAAGCAGCAGCACCGTCGGCAGGACGTTGTACAGCGAGGTGAAGAATTCGTTGAGCGTCGCCTGGCGAGCAATTACCCAGCCACCGGCCAGCAATGCCAGCGGGGCGAGGAAATGACTGAGGCGAAGTGGATAGGGGCGCGACACGGCGACTCCGACAGTCTGCCGACGAAAGATAGCATTCTGCCTTCGTGCCCGCGCAAGCGCAGCCGTCCAGCCGGAAAAATGCGGATCTGATTGGCAAAAAGCGCAGGTTCCCGTTGGGCTTCGCTGCGCTCAGCGCCAGCCTACCCGTGGGCGTCCGCATGCCGGTGTTGCAAGACATCCGCGCCAGCGCGACGCGGTCTGCGCCCGGAATGCGGAAAGCCGCTGCACAGGCAGCGGCTTTCCGTCAGCACATCGACTCAGTCAGTAACCGAGGGCGAAATCTTCCTCGGCCATGTCCATCAGGTTGTCGGCACCGGACAACATGGTTGCCACGTGGGCGCGGGTGCGCGGCAGGATGCGCGCGAAGTAGAAGCGCGCAGTCTGCAGCTTGGCCTTGTAGAAACCCTCTTCCTCGGTGCCGGCGGCCAGCTTCTCGGCGGCGACGCGCGCCATGTCGGCCCAGAAGTAGGCCAGGCAGGCGTAGCCGGAGTACATCAGGTAGTCCACCGACGCCGCGCCGACTTCCTCGCGGTTCTTCATCGCGGCCATGCCGACCTTCATGGTGATCTCGCCCCACTCCTTGTTCAGCTGCGCCAGCGGGCCGACGAGGTCCTGGATGGCTTCGTTGCCCTCGTTGGCCTGGCAGAACTTGTGCACGATCTTGGTGAAGCCCTTGAGCGCCTCGCCCTGGGTCATCAGCACCTTGCGCCCCAGCAGGTCGAGGGCCTGGATACCGGTGGTGCCTTCGTACAGGCAGGAGATGCGGCTGTCACGCACGTTCTGCTCCATGCCCCACTCGGCGATGAAGCCGTGGCCACCGTAGACCTGCACGCCATGGTTGGCGGCTTCGAAGCCGACTTCGGTCATGAACGCCTTGGCGATCGGGGTGAGGAACGCCAGCATGGCATCGGCGGCCTTGCGCTGCGCTTCGTCGGCGCTGCGCTGCATGATGTCCACCTGCTTGGCGGCGAAGTAGAGCATGGCGCGGTTGCCTTCGGCGAAGGCCTTCATGGTCAGCAGCATGCGGCGCACGTCCGGATGCACGATGATCGGATCGGCAGCCTTGTCCGGCGCCTTCGGACCGCTCAGCGAACGCATCTGCAGACGCTCGCGGGCGTAGTTGATGCCGCCCTGGAAGGCCACCTCGGCATGGGCCAGGCCCTGCAGCGCGGTGCCCAGGCGGGCGGTGTTCATGAAGGTGAACATGCAGTTCAGGCCCTTGTTCGGCGGCCCGATCAGGAAACCGGTGGCGCCGTCGAAGTTCATCACGCAGGTGGCGTTGCCGTGGATGCCCATCTTGTGCTCGATGGAGCCGCAGGACACGCCGTTGCGCTCGCCCGCCTCGCCGGAGGCCGAGGGCAGGAACTTCGGCACGATGAACAGCGAGATGCCCTTGGTGCCGGCAGGCGCGTCGGGCAGGCGGGCCAGTACGATGTGGACGATGTTCTCGGCCATGTCGTGCTCGCCGGCGGAAATGAAGATCTTGGTACCGGTGACCTTGTAGCTGCCGTCGGCCTGCGGCTCGGCCTTGGTGCGCAGCATGCCCAGGTCGGTGCCGCAGTGCGGCTCGGTCAGGCACATGGTGCCGGTCCACTGGCCGGTCACCAGCTTGGTCAGGTAGGCCTGCTGCTGTTCGGGGGTGCCGTGCGCGTGCAGGGTGTTCATCGCACCGTGGGACAGGCCCGGGTACATGCCCCAGGACCAGTTGGCCTCGCCGATCATCTCGCTCATGGCCATGCCGAGGGATTCCGGCAGGCCCTGGCCACCCTGCTCGACGTCGTGCGCCAGGCTCGGCCAGCCGCCTTCGACGTACTGCTGATAGGCTTCCTTGAAGCCACTCGGGGTCTTCACCCCGCTCTCGCTCCAGGTGCAGCCCTCGGTGTCACCGACACGATTCAGCGGTGCGAGCACCTGCTCGCAGAACTTGGCGCCTTCCTCGAGGATGGCATTGACCATGTCCGGCGTGGCGTCTTCGCATCCCGGCAGGCTCTGATAGTGCGCCTCGTAGCCGAGCAGTTCGTCACGTACGAAGCGGATATCGCGCAAGGGGGCCTTGTAGTCGGGCATTGGATAAACCTCAGCGGTGAGTTCTTGGTTCAGCCGGCCGGGACAGTCCGGCCAGAGGGTTCGATTCCAACCATCGGGCATCGGCTCCGAATGATCAAACGAGTGTTTGAAACATACGTTTCGCCCTGGTCCCTGTCAAGCCGGGGGAACGGCACCATTTATCGGCCAAATCGGCCATCGCCCAGCCAGCCGCAGGCCTGCCAAGGCATGGCCGAGCCGGCAAGGATCAGAGGTGCAAGCGAAGAGGTGCCCGCGCCGAAGGCGGTGCATAGTGGGAAGGCAGCGATGCAGGAACAGGCCCGAGGGGAATCAGGCCTGGGTATCGATAAGGGTGCCGAGCACCTCGTCGGCGCTCTGGATCATGCGCGCGCCCAGGTTGGCGCTGTGCTCGCCGAGCTTCATCTGGATCAGTTGTTCGGTGAGCTCGGCCAGCGCCTGGGAGTTGTCGGCGCCCGGCAGGCTACCGGCGGCGATCGCCGCTCCGGCCTGTTCGACACGCTGCTGGCCGCCCTGGTAGGCGCTCAGACCGGCGCCGAGAAGACTACTGGTGATCTGCATGGATGGCTCCGCGCAATCAGGTTGCCAGCATTCAAGCAAATAATCGCCGCCAACCGCAAGCGGCGCCTGGCCGCTATGCCGGCAGGCCGAGCGGGGCCAGCTGCAGATGAACGGCCACCTGCTGTGCGGACGCCCGCGCCAGCCGCGGCACCCGGCCGAGACAGGGCGCCGACAGCCGTTCGTCGAGCGTGGCCAGGTTCTCCTCCAGCCGCGACGTGGCCGGGTCGACGATATTGGCCACCCAGCCGGCCAGCGCCAGGCCATCGGCAGCGATCGCCTCGGCGCTGAGCAGGGCGTGGTTGATGCAACCCAGCCGTACGCCGACCACCAGGATCACCGGCAGGCCCAGGCGCACCGGCAATGCGGACAGGTTTTCCCGCCCGCTCAGCGGCACCCGCCAGCCGCCGGCGCCTTCGACCAGGGTGAAGTCGGCCCGGCAATCCAGCACCGGCTGCACGGCGGCGGCCAACGCCTCGATCGTCAGCGCTACGCCGGCTTCGCGCGCCGCGATATGCGGCGCGATCGCCGGGGCGAAGGCGAACGGATTGACCATCGCATAGCCCAGCGGCAAGCTGCACTCGGCCAGCAGTGCCAGGGCATCGGCGTTGCGCAGGCCCTGCGGCGTCGACTCGCAGCCGGAGGCGACCGGCTTCGCCGCCGCGGTGGAAAGCCCGGCCTGGCGTGCCGCATGCAGCAGGCCGGCGGCGATGGTGGTCTTGCCGACGTCGGTATCGGTGCCGGCAATGAAGAAGGCGCGGCTCATCTCAGGGTTCCTTACGCAGGATGCCGTAGACCACCTGGTAGGTGGCCGGCAGTCCCTCGGGCCGGCGGAAGCGTTCGTAGGCCTCGACCAGCGCGCGGATGCGGGCGCGCCCGGTCAGCCCGCCGGGACGCCCGGGATTGAGGTTGTGCGCGCCGAGCGCCTTGAGTTCGTGGGTGAGCTGGCGCAGGTCGGGAAAATGCAGCACCTCGGGCCGCATCTCCAGGCTCACCAATTGCAGCCCGCTGTTGCGGCACAGCGCCTGGTAGGTGGCCAGCGGGCGGAAGCGGTTGACGTGGGCGAAGCCATCCACCGCCTGCCAGCTGTCGCGCAGCTCCTGCAGGGTGCCGCTGCACAGGCTGCTGAAGGCGAACGTGCCGCCTGGCCGCAACACCCGCCGCGCCTCGCCCAGGACACCGGCGAAATCCTCGCACCACTGCAGCGCCAGGCTGGAGAAGACCAGCTCGGCGCAGCCGTCGCGCAGCGGCAGCTGCTCGGCGTCGCCGACGACGAATTGTCGTGCGCCGCCCGCGGGCCGCGCATGCCGCAGCATACCCTCGGCGATATCCAGCGCCACGCCCTCGGCCTGCGGGAAGGCGCAGGCCAGGGCGCGGGAGAAATAGCCGGTGCCGCTGCCCAGGTCGAGCCAGCGCGATACCCGCACGCCGTCTGGCAGACGGGCCAGCAGTTGGCCGCCGACATGCCGCTGCAACGCCGCGACGCCGTCGTAACTGGCCGCGGCGCGGGAGAAGGAGGCGGCTACCTGGCCCTTGTCGGGCAGCGTGTTCCCATGCCGCTCGCTCACTGCCGCCTCAGTCATCCTCGCCCTCATTCATGAAGGCCAGCATCGCCGTCGCCACGTCTTCGGCACGCTCCAGCGGCAGGCCATGGCTGGCGTTGGCCAGCACGTCGACTTCGACGTCGGGCAGCCAGGCGAGCAGCGCCTCGGCGGCGGCCGGCGGCACCAGCGCATCGCCGCCGGCGAACAGGTGCAGCTGCGGTCCGACATAGCGTTGCAGCGCCGCGCGACCGTCCAGCTCGGCGAGCAGTCTGAGGCCCGCGGCGAATACCGCCTGCGGCTGGTCGAGCAGGCTGACCTGCAGCTGCCTGGCCAGCGTGCGCGGGTCGAAGGCGCTACGGCTGCAGAGCAGGCCGAAGCGCTTGAGGGTGTCGTCCGGCCCCAGGCGGAAGGCCGCCTCGAAGGCATCGAAGACTTCCGCGGGCATCGCTGTGGGCCAGTCGGCGCGGCTGCGAAAACAGGGGTTGCTGCAGAGGGTGATCAGACCTGGGCAAGCGTCGTCGCGGCGCGCGGCCAGTTGCGTTGCCAGCATGCCGCCCAGCGACCAGCCGGCCAGCCAGCTGTCGGCCGGCAGGCGGGCATCCAGTTCGTCGAGCCAGGCCTCGGGGCGCTCCAGCACCGGCAGGGGGGCGATGTCGACCTGCAGGCGCGGTTCGCGCTCGCGCAGCACCTCGGCCAGTGGTTCGAGTGCGGCCGGGCCGAACGCCCAGCCTGGCAGCAGAATCAAGCGATCACGCATCGTCGCGCTCCTCGGGCAGTCGTGCCCAGCAGTCGGCCAGCGCCTCCAGCAGGCGCTCGAGCTGCGCATCGGTGTGGGCCGCGGTGAAGGTGATCCGCAGCCGTGCGCTGCCGGCCGGAACGGTGGGCGGGCGGATGGCGCCGACCAGGATGCCGCGCGCGCGCAGCAGCGCCGACAGCCGTAGCGCCCGCTCGCTGCTGCCGACCAGCACCGGCTGGATCGGCGTCGGGCTGTCCATCAGCGTCAGGCCGATCCGCGCCGCGCCGTCGCGAAAACGCGCCACCAGACGATTCAGATGCTCGCGCCGCCAGCCTTCGCTGCGCAGCAGCTCCAGGCTCTTGAGTGTGGCACAGGCGACCGCCGGTGGCTGGCTGGTGGTGTAGATGTACGGACGGGCGAACTGGATCAGTGTCTCGATCAACTCCTCGCTGCCGGCGACGAAGGCGCCCGCCGTGCCGAAGGCCTTGCCCAGGGTGCCGACCAGCACCTGGACATCGTCGCTACCGAGGCCGAAGTGCTCGACGATACCGCCACCGGAGGCGCCCAGCGGGCCGAAGCCATGGGCGTCGTCGACCATCACCCAGGCGTCGCGCTTTCTCGCCTCGGCGCACAGCGCCGGCAGTCCGGCCAGGTCGCCGTCCATGCTGAACACGCCATCGGTCACCACCAGGGTGTCGCCGGCCGCCTTGTCCAGGCGCTTGGCCAGACTCCCGGCATCGTTGTGCAGGTAGCGCGAGAAGCGCGCGCCGGAAAGCAACCCGGCATCGAGCAGCGAGGCATGGTTGAGGCGATCCTCCAGCACCGTGTCGCCCTGCCCGACCAGCGCGGTGACCGCCGCCAGGTTGGCCATGTAGCCGGTGGAGAACAGCAGCGCGCGCGGGCGGCCGGTGAATTCGGCCAGCGCCTCTTCCAGCGCGTGGTGCGGCGTGCTGTGGCCGATCACCAGGTGCGAGGCGCCGCCGCCGACGCCCCACCTCGCGGCGCCCTGCTGCATGGCGGCGATCACCTCGGGGTGATTGGCCAGGCCCAGGTAGTCGTTGGAGCTGAATGCCAGCAGGCGCTCGCCATCGACCACCACCTCCGGCCCCTGCGGCGTCTCGAGCAGCGGGCGCTGGCGGTAAAGGTGTTCGGCGCGGCGGGCGGCGAGACGGGAAGCGAGATCGAAAGACATGGCGACTCGGCGTGGCAAGCGGTGGATAACCGCACGCGGGTATCCACCCTACGCAGGCGTCGAGTCCGGCGTAGGGTGGATGACGCGCAGCTCATCCACCATGGATATCAGGCGGTGGCGTCGTAGAACAGCTTGGAATCGCGCTGCTCGACCAGCGCCTGCTCGATGGCGGCCTGGTGCACCTCGTCGGAATGCTCCTCGCGCTCCTCGGGCTTGATACCCAGGCGCTGGAACAGCTGCATGTCCTTGTCCGCCTGCGGGTTGGCGGTGGTCAGCAGTTTCTCGCCGTAGAAGATCGAATTGGCGCCAGCGAGGAAGGCCAGGGCCTGCATCTGCTCGTTCATCTGCTCGCGACCGGCGGACAGGCGCACATGGGACTTGGGCATCATGATCCGCGCCACGGCGAGCATGCGGATGAAGTCGAACGGATCGACGTCCTGCTCCTCGGCCAGCGGCGTGCCCTTGACCTTGACCAGCATGTTGATCGGCACGCTCTCCGGGTGCTCCGGCAGGTTGGCCAGCTGGATCAGCAGGCCGGCGCGGTCGTCCAGCGATTCGCCCATGCCGAGGATGCCGCCCGAGCAGATCTTCATCCCCGCGTCACGCACGTAGCTCAGCGTCTGCAGGCGTTCCGCGTAGGTCCGCGTGGTGATGATGTTGCCGTAGAACTCCGGCGAGGTGTCGAGGTTGTGGTTGTAGTAGTCCAGGCCCGCGGCGGCCAGCGCCTGGGTCTGCTCCTGGTCGAGCTTGCCGAGGGTCATGCAGGTTTCCAGGCCCATGGCCTTGACCCCTTCGACCATCTTCAGCACGTAGGGCATGTCCTTGGCCGACGGGTGCTTCCAGGCCGCCCCCATGCAGAAGCGCGTCGAGCCGATGGCCTTGGCTTCGGCCGCCGCCTCCAGCACCTTCTGCACCTCCATCAGCTTCTCTTTATCCAGGCCGGTGTTGTAGTGGCCGGACTGCGGGCAGTACTTGCAGTCTTCCGGGCAGGCGCCGGTCTTGATCGACAGCAGGGTGGAGACCTGCACGCGGTTGGCATCGAAGTGCCGGCGGTGCACGGTCTGCGCCTGGAACAGCAGGTCGTTGAAGGGTTGCTCAAAGAGCGCCTTGACCTCGGCGAGGGACCAGTCGTGGCGGGTGGCGGAAGCGGAGGTGGCGCTCATGGGCGTTCCTTGTAATAAATAGCGGCTCGATGGCCTGGCACGGATGCGAAATGGTTAGCCAAGCCCGAAGCGCTGTCAACCAGGAAGGGAATCATGGTTAACAACTGGTCAATTATTGAACAGCACTGTCTATTGTGCGACGAACCCTGCGAGGGCCATCCGCTCTGTGGCGCCTGCGAGGCCGAATTGCCCTGGCTCGACGGCCAATGTTCGATCTGCGCCCTGCCCTTGCCCTCGCGCGGCCTGGTCTGCGGTGAGTGCCTGAAACGCCCGCCGTCCTACGATCATGTCGAGGTGCCCTGCGTTTCGCCTTTCCCGTGGATGCGCTGATCACCCGCTTCAAGCATCAGGCGCGCTGGCCGTTCGGCCGGCTGCTCGGCGAACGCCTGGCGCACCACCTGGAACATGCATTCGCCGACGGCCTGCCGCGGCCGGACGCCCTGTTGCCGGTGCCGCTGGCCCGCCGGCGGCTGCGCCAGCGCGGCTTCAACCAGGCACGGATGCTCGCCGACTGGCTTGGCCGGGGCCTGGCCATTCCGGTCGAGGCGGACACCCTGCAGCGGCTGGTGGATACGCCGCCGCAGCAGCAACTGGATGCCGCCACGCGCCGGCGCAACCTGCGCCAGGCCTTCGCTCTCTCGGCCACGGCCAGGGTCGAGGATCGCCACCTGGCACTGGTCGACGACGTGCTGACCACCGGTGCCACCGCCGAGGCGCTGGCTCGCCTGCTCAAGCGGGCCGGTGCGGCGCGGGTGGATGTCTACTGCCTGGCGCGTACGCCCAAGCCGGGCGATTGAGCGGCCGGACCGCGAACCGGCACCTTCGCCAGCATGTCGCCTGTCCGGCGGAAATTCGCTGCGTGAGATTTCCACCCTACGTACACTGAACGACTCAGTCAGCGGAGCCGCTCATGTCCCATCCCTTCGATACCCTCACGCCGGACCTGGTCCTCGACGCCGTGGAGGGCATCGGCTACCTCAGCGATGCCCGCGTGCTGGCGCTCAACAGCTACGAGAACCGCGTCTACCAAGTGGGCATCGAAGACGAAGCGCCGCTGGTCGCCAAGTTCTACCGACCCGGCCGCTGGAGCGACGCGGCGATCCTCGAGGAACACCGCTTCAGCCTGGAGCTGGCCGAGCGCGAGGTGCCGGTGGTGGCGCCGCTTGAGCGCGACGGCACGACGCTGTTCGAGCACGCCGGCTTCCGCTTCGCCCTCTTTCCCCGCCGCGGCGGCCGCGCGCCGGAGCCGGGCAATCTCGACCAGCTCTATCGCCTCGGCCAGTTGCTCGGGCGCCTGCACGCGGTGGGCGCCAGCCGGCCGTTCACGCACCGCGAAAGCCTGACCGTGCAGCGCTTCGGCCATGACTCGCTGGACACCCTGCTGGAAGGCGGCTTTATTCCGAAGAGCCTGCTGCCGGCGTACGAATCGGTGGCCCGCGACCTGCTCAAGCGAGTCGAGGAGGTCTTCGCCGGCACCCGCTTCAGCCCGATCCGCCTGCATGGCGATTGCCATCCGGGCAATATCCTCGCCCGCGACGATGCCTTCTACCTGGTCGACCTCGACGACTGCCGCATGGGCCCGGCGGTGCAGGACCTGTGGATGATGCTGGCCGGCGAGCGCCACGAGCGCCTCGCCCAGCTGGCCGAACTGGTGGACGGCTACCAGGAATTCCACGACTTCGCGCCGCGCGAACTGCCGCTGATCGAGGCGCTGCGCGCGCTGCGGCTATTGCACTACAGCGCCTGGCTGGCACGGCGCTGGGACGACCCGGCATTCCCCATGAGCTTTCCCTGGTTCGGCAGCGAGCGCTACTGGGGCGAGCAGATCCTGATCCTGCGTGAACAGACCGCGGCCTTGCAGGAAGAGCCGCTCAGGCTGTTCTGAGAAACGCGCCAGCGTTTACCGCCTCACCACCGAAAGAGTGCGCCATGGTGGATGTGAAAAGCGACATCCACCCTACGGATCGGGCCTGCGTAGGGTGGATCGCGCTTTATCGATCCACCGGGCGGCGATCCGCCCCGTAGATCAGGCCTCCTCGATCAGCCAGTCCAAGCGCCAGCTCCCCTGGCTCTGCGCCAGCTGCTCGGCCAGCCAGGGCAGCAGCTCGCGCAGTTCCTCCTCCAGCCCCCACGGCGGGTTGGCGATGGCCAGGCCGGAGCCGCTCAGGCGGCCGGCATCGTCGGCCGGGTGGACGAACAGTTCGGCGCGCAGCAGCTTGGGCGCGCCACTGCGGGCGAGGTCCTGGTAGAAGCGCTTGAGCTGCCGCTCGTCCTTGATCGGGTACCAGATCGCACCGATGGTCTGGCGCATGCGCCCCAGTGCCTCCTTGAGCGCCGCCACGCAGCGACCCAGTTCGTCGGCCTGCTCGAACGGCGGGTCGATCAGCAGCACCACACGCTTCTCCCGCGTCGGCATCAGCGCCCGCGGCACGTGCCAGCCCTCGCCCAGGTGCACCGCGACGCGGCGATCGCCGGCCATGTTGTCCTTGAGCAGGGCGCCATCCTCGGGATGCTTCTCGTTGAGCTGCAGGCGATCCTGCTCGCGCGTCAACCGCCGCGCCAGCTCCGGCGAGCCGGGGTAGTAGCGCAGCGCGCCGTCGGGGTTCAATGCGCGGATCACGCCGAGGTAGTCGTCGAGCAGCGCCGGGCGCGCCTCCGCCTGCCAGATGCGGGCGATGCCCTGCAGCCATTCTCCCGTACGGCTGGCCTGGTCGCCCGCCAGGTCGTAGAGACCGACGCCGGCATGGCTGTCGAGGTAGGCGAACGGCGCCTCCTTGCGCGACAGCAGGGCGAAGATGCGGCTCAGCGTGAGGTGCTTGAGAACGTCGGCATGGTTGCCGGCATGGAAGGCGTGGCGGTAGTTCATGATGGTCTCCGAAACAGCCGGCAAGCTTACCCGCTGAGCGGGCTTCGCGCGCGCATCAGTTCCAGCAGCAGCGCCAGCGGCGGGTGCTCGCCCGCATCGCGCCGGCGCACCAGCAGGGTGGTGGTCGCCCCCAGCTCCGCCGCGATCGGCTGGTACTGCACCAGATGCCCGCGCGGGTGGCGTTCGAGCAGGCTGCGCGGCAGCAGGCCGACGCCCATGCCGGCGGCAATGCCGGCGAAGATCGCATCGATCGAGCCGTAGCTCTGCCGTGCCGCCACCTGGAGCCCGCGGCTCGCTGCCCAGCGCTCCAGACGTTCGCGATAGTGGCAGCCCTGCGGGAAGCCCAGCAGCGTCTGCGGGCTCTGCTCGAGCCGCTCGGCCTCGCGCCCCAGCGGCAACACCAGCATCAGCTCCTCCTGCCAGATCGGCAGGCAGTCGAGCTGGACATGCTCGAACGGGCCGCCGATCAGCCCGGCATCCAGCTCGCCGGCCAGCACGCCGTCGATCAGGCGCCGGCTGGGCCCGGTGCTCAGTTGCAGGTTGACCTTCGGTGCGCGCCGATGAAAGGCGGCCAGGACTTCGGGCAGGCGCACCGCCGCGGTGGTTTCCATCGACCCCAGGCGCAGCCCGCCGGTCCAGACATCCTCCTGCACGCTGCGCCAGGCCGCCTGGCAGAGCTGCTCCAGCTGCTCGGCATGAGGCAGCAGGCGCTCGCCGGCCGGGGTCAGCCGCAGGCGCTGGCCCTGGCGCTGGAACAGCCGGGTATCGAGCTGCTGCTCGAGCAGCCGCAGGCGCGCCGAGACGTTCGACGGCACGCAGCTCAGGCGCGCACCGGCTGCGCTGAGCGAACCTTCGCGCGCCACGGCGAGGAAGAACTTGAAGAGCTGCGGGTTGAGCCGCTGCCAGGCACCCATCGATCCTTCACCAATCGTGAAAATTGACTGCAATATTTTTCACTAACCCTCCACAGGCGACAACGACTAAGGTGCGCACGACGACCGCACCAGCCGTCCGGATCGCCCGGGCGCTCATCGAGCCGGTCACCCTCGCAACGGAGCACGCCATGTCCCTCGAATCCCTGCTCGGCATCGAACTGCCCATCATCCAGGCGCCCATGGCGGGTGCACAGAACCATGCGCTGGCGGCGGCGGTCTGCGAGGCCGGCGGCCTGGGCTCGATCCCTGCCGGGATGCTCGACGCCGCGGCGCTGGAGATCGAGCTGAGTGCCCTCGAGGCGCTGACCGACAGGCCCTACAACGTCAATTTCTTCTGTCATCGGACGCCGACCGCCGAACCGGCGTGCATCGACGCCTGGCATCGCCTGCTGGCGCCATTGCTGGCCGAATTCGACGTCGATCCGGCCAGCATCCCCAGCGGCGCGACCCGCCAGCCGTTCGACGCGGCGATGGCCGAGGTGCTGGAACGGCACCGGCCGGCGATGATCAGCTTCCACTTCGGCCTGCCGGAAGCGCAGCTGCTGCAGCGCGCGCGCGCCACCGGGGCGAAGATCGTCTCCAGCGCCACCACGCTCGCGGAAGGCCGCTGGCTGCAACAGCATGGCGTCGACGCGGTGATCGCCCAGGGGCTGGAGGCCGGCGGCCATCGCGGCATCTTCCTCGGCGAGGACCTGACCACCCAGGTCGGCACCTTCGCGCTATTG
The DNA here is from genome assembly GCF_000582595.1 of Pseudomonas sp. BAY1663. Classification (NCBI taxonomy): domain Bacteria; kingdom Pseudomonadati; phylum Pseudomonadota; class Gammaproteobacteria; order Pseudomonadales; family Pseudomonadaceae; genus Pseudomonas; species Pseudomonas sp. BAY1663. The sequence continues at coordinate 66 of NZ_AZSV01000075.1, read as the reverse complement.
CCGCAACTGGTCGCCGCGCTGGACGTGCCGGTGATCGCCGCCGGCGGCATCGCCGATGCCCGCGGC